>SCQT01000212.1 GCA_004322015.1 Chitinophagaceae bacterium | reverse complement strand
GATTTCCAAACCCCTCTGGTATTGTCAACCATCGTATAGGTTCCTGCAATAGCGCCGCTCGGAGGCAATTCATTCAGCCTGGATCTGATTTCTTCCAGGATATTGATATAGGTTGGGCTGGAAGCTTTCAATGACTGATGATAATTTTGCTTGGTACTGCTGTCCGGGTTTGCCGTGGCCTTGAATTTTTTTACCACTTCCTGAGCGCTGCTTTCCGGAAGTGTTTTTTCCAGGTCAACGGAGGGGTCAAGATTTTCAAAATCCACTTCACCCGGCTGAACGATGGTTGTCTTCAGCCAGGGATAATAGGCTGTTCCGTAATTCAAAAAATTAACTCCGATATCGTTCCTGAATTCCTGCACTAAATCTTCCGTCTTCTCACCTGCTGCCTGCTTTCTTAAATCAAATATCCCTATCCGGCTTTGCACTTTACCGCAATGTTCGAGTACTTTAGTATAAACGGAGTTGTAAGCATCTTTTCCCAGTGCAATGATATCGGGAATGACGACCATGGTAGGCTCGTACTCTTTTTCCAATAAATCAAAAACGGTGACCGGGTTATCCGTAGAACCGATGAAATCTTCCGCTTTAATTTCGATTTCCGCTTTTTTATCAGCAGCGCCGCCCGTTCCGTAAGTGCCGACAGAAAGGATGTAACAGTTGCCGCCGCCGTTGGCATAAAATAACCGGATGCTGTTAAATAAATAAGCGGTATTATTCTGATTGATGGTTACAGCCATCTGCGTTCCATTCAGATTAAAGGTGTCGGATGCAGAGGCAGCGCCGGCAGGCGGAGCTATGCTGAACTGAGGCTTAAATCCCCCTCCGAAATTCTCCACGTACTCTGCGAAAGAAGTTATCCTCGTGGGTTTCCTGATAAGAGATTTTCCGCTCCATTCGGCTTTTTCGGTATAACCGATGAATACCGGGACTGCAGTTTCTACGGCTACCGCAGAACCGGGGAAGGCGTTTTTTTCTTCGACGTAAACACCTGGCGTCATAAGTGTTGTTGGCATAGTGATATAGTTTAATCTAGTAAATAAAAATTTCAGAAAAATCTCTCCTTGTCTGGTCTTTTGATAAAGATCCTACTTTTGAAATGGTATTAATATCCGGAACAGGCAATGCCCGTATAACTACTTTATAATTCTCCATTTTGGAGGTATAATTTTCTACGAATTGAAAAGGATCAGAAAAAGACCTGCTCAGATTGATTTTATTTTTTGAAGTGAAGGATAATGCAGTTCTTCCGTCCGGCAGCATCAGTTCATCAGGCCCTTCAAAAGTATCACGATCTTTTATATCTATGACGGCTGGGTTGCTCAGCTCCCGGTAAAAGTCACTGACAAATGAATAGCGCCAGAAGGTGGCTTTGGCAGCAAAACTAACCGCATACATTTTTTCCATTTCGTTATTGACCCAAAGATTGAGAAGCCCGAAAGGTTTTGAAAAAGATTCGCGTATAAACCGGTCAGCCGGATACACATCCTTATTACTAACATGCTCCTCATGATGAAGCATACCCGGTGATAATGTCACTTCGGGATCAGGGGAAATATTGCTAAAGTAAAAGACGGATTGAGCCACATCATACGGGGCGATTTCGGTATAATTATAAAAAGCGGGAATCATTAACTGCAGATGAAACAGGAGCGGGAACGGGCTTTTTAAGACATCCTCTCTCGAACGTTCTCTTCCCGCAAAATACGTATTGAATAAAACCTGAAAACCATCTTTAGTTGTTTTAAACAAAAGCCCCTGGTTGGCCATCATGTGAAGACAGCTATCCTTTGCCTTGACGGAAAGCCCGTTAAATTTTGCGTCGGGGAAATAACTATGTTTAAAAATCACATTCGTTAAAACCTCAAATTGGTCGTTCATAGAATTCTTATACCTTATTATTATAGGATACACCGGCAACTTCAGGCCGATACTCTTTCACTATCGAATCATCGAAAGTTAACATTCTCATTTTATACATCACGGAAGGCATATACTTAGCACCCAACATGGTCCACATATTGCTCAGTCCCTCCACTTTGAGATTCTCCATTTTAAAAATCAGCTTTTCTATTCTGTCATCCAGGCCGGGAGTATTGGATCTGTTAAAAACACTCTTATTATGAAAGTAAGCAATGAGAAAGGACAGAAATCTTAAAGATTCGGGATAATTATTACTGCTGAAATAGGCGGAGAAAAGCACGTACAGATTTATATTGATATCGGGAGCCACGTGAGCGAGTGTTTTGGATGCGCTGCCGACCCTATTGCTCTGTCCGGTAGTGTCGTTTTCAATATTGACCAGCGTGGCGATCAATTTATTTTCATCCTTCATGGCGAGGCTGCCGTCCTGATTGGCAATGCCTGAGAGGATCACTTTGTTTTCGCTGATTCTTAACTTATTTCTCAGGTGCTCGTTGACATCTTCGGTTACACAGGATAAAGCCTCGAATATCATAAAAAAGGTTTTCATCAAGGCTCAAAAAAGGCCTGACGGGTTAATCAAAAAAGGATGTGTAAAAGTACATATTTTGAATCCGCAGAACCTACTCCGTTCAGTACAATCTTTTAATTAAAAGCCTTCCTGATTTAACTAACACGATAATTTTTTAACCGTTTGGATAATTCGCTTTGGCTTTTTACCTACAGAGAGTTGATCATGGGGACTTCAAAATTAATTTTAATAAAACCTTCGAATAATTATGCAGATAATAAATAAAAACTTCTGTACTTTGTGCTCCGAAAAACCGCTCTTATTAAGGCAGAAGAATTGTTTGTTTTCCCATAGATATTGGCCGATCCTATATAAACTACGCCAATTTCTATACTGCCTTTTACAGAGGACATTGCTTTTTTTAACCATATCTAAATCTTTTTCCTATGGATCTTCAAATCGGATCTCACATTCAACGGATCCGTTTAATCAGAGGGTATCCCCAAAAATATATGGCCAATCGTCTTGGGATATCCATTCCGGCATACAGTAAACTGGAAAAAAGGGGGGGGAATATTTCTATCGAATATCTTGTGAAAATAGCGGAAATCCTGGAGGTTCCCCGTAATTTCATCATAGAATTTGACGAAGAAAAGCTGCTTCCGTCTGCCAGCCAGGCAGAACGTACTTCTATCACAGGAATTTTTGGCCAAACCGTTCAAAGATAAAAACGGACTCTTACGCTGATCTATAATCGCCACGTGGTTTTTATTGCCGTGCAGGCTTAGTAAGGTATATACCCGAGTCTCATTAATTATATTTTATGAAAAAATGGTTGATGTCATTCATGTTATTCGCAACAATTGTCCTTTTTATAACCCCCGCCCCTGCGAATGGCAGAGTGTATCATAAAACATTTATCGCTTCCGGTATCGGAATAAAACCACCCCTCATTTTAAATGATACAATTCCTAAGAAAATTAATCTTTTTCAAAAATTTGTTAATTTCCTGAAATTCAAAAAAAATATAAGAAACGCTGAGAAGGAGAGAATATTAGCTGTTATTCAAAGCACCTTCTTTAAAGATTCAATTATGGCAAATGCCAGGGATATCAGGATGCTGAACGATGCACTGACAGATACTGTTAATCAGAAATTTGATTCGCTGGTTTCCTTAATAAATGCTATTCAATTATCAGAGGAGGAAGCAAATAAACTACCACACAGAGATACTGCAGACATTATATACAATACAATCGTAAATGACAGCGTCCTGAATGATTTACTGAATAAGATCTTACCGATACTTGAAACGAAAGCTCAGGAAAATAAAAATACCATAGGGGAGCTCTCTTTGCTTAAAAACCTGCAGTATTTTTATGGACGGGTTAAAAAGCCTGTAGATACTTTTCCGGGTCCTGGTTTTAACGAGGGATTAAGGCTGGAACGAAAAGCTCCTGTGTACGCTTTTTTCCCTGCCGGAATGGGAGGGAATTACCTTGATTATAATTTCAATGTGATCAATACGCTGATCTATGATGGCTATGCGCTGGACGGACAAACCGGTCGTTGTACAGACCTGGGAAGTGGAGCAGCAACTAATGTTTTAGAGAGCGCCAGGCAGGCAGGATGTAAAGTGCTCCTCACCGTCAGGGGTATGTCTCCGCGTAATATGGCCGTTTTTTTACAGAATAAAAATGGTCAGGAAGAAGCATTGATCGGCTATGCTTTGGCGTTAATTCAACAGCAACATGCCAACGGAGTGAATATACAATTTTCCGGATTGGACAGCAGATACAGGCAGAGTTTTGCAACATTTATTAATACACTTTCTGATACCTTAATGAATGCATGCCCCGGTTGCCGGATGATCATTACTATACCTCCCGGAAACGCGAATTCGGCATACGAGATAAACAGGCTTAATAATCCAAATGTAAAGTTCCTGATTGATTTTAGTGAAAATTATCCCGGCAGATCATCCGGGCCTATCGTACCCTTAAAGGGAGATAACGGCAACGGCATTGAACCCACTGTTTCCAGATACCTGAATTCAAATGTTCCTCCATCCAAATTCATTCTTGGTCTTCCCTATTACGGCGCTCAATGGGCAATTATTCCGGGAATTAATAGCAGCCGGTTCGTCAAATACCTGGCTTTGGATGAGATCACTTCCCATTTTACAGAGCCTACTCTTTATGATCCCGAAACTGCCGCTACATTTATCAACGTGATGAACATGGGTAAGCAATTAACCGGGCAGATATGGTATAATGATGCAAAGGTGTTGAATAATATTTATGATTTTATCCTGCAAAATGGATTAGGCGGATTGGCGGTTCAGCCCCTGCAAACAAAAATAGGGTATAGCAAAATTTGGACGGGTATTGGAAATAAATTCTTGAAAATTGATACACTGCATTTCATGATGAGTCTTTTTGTTCCCGCGATGGAGCTTTATATGGATTCTATTAAAAAAGAACCCTTTGCAGTCAGTTGGAAATATTTCAAAGGATACGATTCCTTATTTGAAAAAACATATTACCTGCTGGAGCACCCGTGCGAAAAAGATTTCATACCTGGCGAGACAGACGAATCAGCGCTAAAAGACCCTTTGGCTAAAGAAGCCGTTCTCAAATCCAGAGTGGAGTTTTTCCGCACGAGCCGGATTGTGCAGGACTTTTTCGCCGTGGTAGCGCTTTTCCTTTTACTGGTCTTCGTCGGATTCGGCTATGGATATATCTATAAGATCCGGAAAAAAGGCAGAAGCTGGAAATCCAGAAAAATAGCAGGTGCATTTCTGATATTGCTGGCTGCCTTACTGATTTTTTTCTCTTTCCTCTTCATGTTCGTCAGCGATGCTTTTCCCGGATTTGGACCCAGCTATAATCATTGTTATAATATTCCGTTTCAGATACTTTTATTGATCATTATTTCAGGAATTATAGTGGGCGTACTTGTCATGAGGTACTTAATATTCCCGCTGGTAAAAAAGGATGATTTGCCGTAGTATAACAGCTCTCATGAATAAACTGTTCCTATAATATTAGAAGACCTCAGCAGTGTATTAACAGAATCGGCTAATTTTCATACCCGGAATACAGCTTTTCAATTTAAAGTTTACGTTATAAATGAAACTTTTGATTTTTTTGTTACAAGTTTGAAGATAAAAACCTGAAGTTTGCGATCATTAAAATTGGTAGCACATCTCAGTGACAAACAATTAAAGGATCAGTTAACTTCGACCCTTGATAAAGGGGAATTTGCCAGATGGCAGATATTATACCTGATTTCAGCAGAGAGACATATTGCCGGGTAAAGAAGGAGGTCGTTCCGGCTTATGGACCACGGTAGCAGACCGCCTGTATGCGCAAGCCGCCCGTCTGTCTATCGGCCAGAGCAACGCCTTTGCTTTATGCGGAGCCTGCCGTAGGCCTGAGATCATACTCCTGATGAGCCCACTTCAGCGCTTGACGCTATTTCCAGCCGTAAGATAGAAGAAAAGTTTATAGAATCATCAATCGGATGCATGATGATCATCTGATCTTTTCATGGGAAAATCAGTGATCAGAGCAATGTCTGCATTACTTTTGCATTTAAAAATGGAAATAAGGCATCTCAGACTTATTAAAGCTGTTGTAGAAGAAGGGGGTATCACGCGGGCGATGGATGTATTGCATTTGTCTCAAAGCGCACTGAGTTACCAGTTAAAAGAAGCGGAACACCAGTTAGGGACGCAGATCTTTTACCGGCGAAATAAGAAGTTGGTGCTAACGGCTGTTGGCAAAAAGCTGTACGATACTGCAAGCCGGGTATTGAAAGAACTGGACGCTACGGAATCAGAGGTAAGAAAAATGGCGAATGGAGAGCAGGGTACGATCCGGATCAGCACGGAATGTTATACCAATTATCACTGGCTGCCGGCCGTTTTAAAAAAGTTCAAAGATGAATTTCCCCATGTGGAAGTAGAAATCGTGTTTGAAGCGACGTTGAAGCCCATTGAAAGGCTGATTGAAGGGGCGCTTGATCTGGCTATAACCAGTAATCCGCAACACACGGAACAAATAGAATATATTAAGCTTTTTACAGATGAGATGCTGGCTGTAGTTTGTAAAGGGCATCCGTGGGCAAAAAGAGTATTTGTTGAATCAGAGGATTTCCGGGAAGCGACGCTTATCATCCATTCCCTGCCTCTGGAGACGGTTTCCCTTTTTAGAGAACAATTAATGCCAAAGGGGATCAGCCCAAGGAAGATGATTGTTTTGCCGCTGACCGAGGCATCCATTGAGTTAGTAAAAGCAGATATGGGTGTGATGGTTTTGGCAAACTGGGCGCTAAAACCCTATTTAAATGATGGGATAAGTGTAGTTAAGATTAATCCCGAAGGATTTTTCAGACAGCAGTACATGGCCAGAATAAAAGACAGGGATTATCCGGTATTCTATGATTATTTCATTAAGTTTTTAAGAGAAGAGATCAAGAACAAGTATTAATAAGTATCTATTATTTATTTAATCATCATAAATCAATTAAATATGAGCTTACAAATTGGAGACACTGCTCCTGATTTCAGTGCAGACACCACTGATGGCAGGATCAATTTTCACGAATGGCTGGGAGACGGGTGGGGAATCCTTTTTTCACACCCGGCGGATTTTACCCCTATATGCACCACAGAACTGGGCAGGACAGCATTATTGAAGGATGAATTCGCCAGGCGCAACACCAAGGTGGCTTTCGTCAGTGTGGGCAGCCTGGATCAACACAAAAAATGGGTGAAAGATATTAACCAAACGCAAAAATGTACTGTCAATTTCCCGGTTATTGCCGATCCTGAGCATAAGGTAGCGGAATTGTACGGCATGATCCATCCTAAGGCCTCTTCTACAGCGCCGGTGAGATCGGTTTTCTTCATAGGACCCGACAAAACGATCAAAGCAACCCTTACATACCCCGCTTCTACAGGGAGAAATTATGCAGAGATCTTGCGCGTGGTGGATTCATTGCAGCTTACTGCCACATACAGCGTAGGCACTCCGGTAGATTGGAAAGTGGGAGAAGAAGTAGTTATTTCCACAGCGATCAGCGACAAGGACATCCCCGCAAAATTTCCCAAAGGACACCGTGTGGTCAATTCTTACCTGCGTTATACCCCACAACCAACTGACCGGAAATGAACTGGGAGACAGGATTAAAAAAAGGTCCATTTTCTGACACACAAATAAGGCAGCTTGTTGAAGTGATGCCCGCCCTGACTTCCGGGCAGGTTCACTGGTTACATGGTTACCTGACGGGGATAAACCCCTTGTTGGAAGCGGAGCAGGGTACAGCAATAAAAGCAGCAGACAGGGGGCCGTCGCCTGCATCTGAAGCAGAACCTCTATGGATCCTTTACGGAACCCATACCGGGAATAGCGAACGGCTGGCGAAGAAATCAGCCAAAAGAATGGCGGATCTGGACGTGGAGGCTAAGGTTTTCGATATGGGGTCTTTCAAGCCCCGGGAACTTAAGAACGTAACTAAGCTTTTGGTCATCGTAAGCACAGACGGGGAAGGCGATCCGCCGGTACAGGCAGAAGAATTACTTGAATTTCTACGGAGTAATAAATGCCCGGGGCTGGGTCATATATCGTACAGTGTATTGGCATTAGGCGATACTTCTTATACCCAATTTTGCCAGACCGGTAAAGACTTTGATGCGGCACTTGAAAAAGCAGGAGCGAAACGGATGCTTGAAAGAATTGACTGCGATGTGGACTTCGAGGAAGACTACGAAAGATGGATCGAAGAAATCATTTCAAATTTAGGACAGCTTTCTATTGGGAATGATGGCCTGTTGGTAAGCCTTCCGGTACTGAAAGAACATGCGCCGGCCGGTGAGGTGGTTTATGATCGCAAAAAGCCCTTCCCCGCCGCCGTACTGGAAAAGATAAATCTGAACGGACGCCATTCAAGCAAGGAAACGCTTCACATAGAACTGGATCTAAAAGGATCCGGTATAAAATATGAACCGGGGGATGCTTTAGGAATATATGCGCTTAATTCGCCGGGATTAATTGAATCGGTACTGAATCTGTTGCAATTCTCCGGTGAAGAAATAGTGAATACGCATCAGGGAGCAAAACCCTTAAAAGAGGCACTATCTTCAGATTACGAGTTGACGCCTTTAACCGGCATATCTCTCAACCGTTATGCTGAACTGACCGGAAGCAGCAGGCTTAAGGAAATAGCCGCCGATCATCTATCTGTTACCGAATATATCCATGGCCGTGATATTTATGACCTGTTAAAAGAGGAGCCGGCCCGGCTGACACCCGAAACATTCATTTCGCTGCTCAGGAAAAACATGCCCCGCATGTATTCCATTGCTTCCAGCCAAGATACAGTGGATGATGAGGTCCACGTCGTTGTATCGGTGGTCAGGTATGAGGCATACGGGCGAAACAAAGAGGGTCATTGTTCTTCCTTTCTGTCAGACCGTATAAATTTAGGAGATCGGCTGGAAGTCTTCGTAGATCAAAATACACGTTTTAAGCTGCCCTCCGAAGCGGACCGTCCGATCATTATGGTGGGAGCCGGCACGGGCGTAGCCCCGTTCAGGGCGTTTATTCAGCAACGGGAAGCCCGTGAGAGCAAGGGCAAGTCATGGTTGTTTTTCGGAGAGAGAAATTTCACAACAGATTTCCTCTATCAGACAGAATGGCTGCAATATCTGAAAGAAGGTATATTAACGCGGGCAGATGTCGCATTTTCCCGGGATCAGGATAAGAAAATATATGTTCAGGACAGGATGCTTGAACGAGGAAGAGAATTGTACGACTGGCTGGAAAAAGGCGCTTTCTTTTATGTATGCGGAGATAAGCAACGCATGGCAAAGGACGTGGATTTAGCTCTGCGGAAAATAATTCATACGCACGGCGGTATGACAGAGGATAAAGCGGCCGAATACGTAAAGTCCCTTCAGCTTGGAGGCCGCTACCAGACGGATGTTTATTGAAGCACCGAAATATTTCATTTTTAATTTTTATACCATTTCGTAATGAATAATGAAGTTTTGATTGAAGAAAAAGTTTCTCCCGAAGAGCATTTAAAAGAAAATAGTAATTACCTGCGGGGCAGGATCGCTGAAGGCCTGACAGATGGCCTGACAGGATCATTGCCGCCTGATGACGTAAAGATCCTGAAATTTCATGGTTCTTATCAGCAGCAAGACAGGGATTTGGAGAAAGAAAGGAAAAAACAGAAGCTGGAACCACTGTACCAGTTTATGATACGCGTAAGGGCTGCCGGAGGAGTGGTAACCCCTTCGCAATGGCTCGTATTGGATGAACTGGCGGATAAATACGGGAACGGAACACTGAAGCTCACTACCCGGCAGTCTTTTCAGTTTCATGGTATCATGAAGCGAAACCTCAAGGCATCTATCCGAATGATCAATGATGGCCTGCTCAGCACGATAGCCGCCTGCGGCGATGTGAACAGGAATGTGATGTGCAATCCTAATCCATACCAGTCTGCAGTCCACGAAGAAGTATATAATTACGCAGTGCAGTTAAGCGAATATTTCAAGCCCCGGTCCAAAGCCTATTATGAAATATGGCTGGATCAGAAAAAGGTGGACGGGAATGAAGACGAGGAGCCCATTTATAAAAAACGTTACCTTCCCCGCAAATTTAAGATTGGCCTGGCTACTCCCCCCAACAATGACATTGACATATTTGCCAGCGATCTGGGGTATATTGTCATAGAAGAGAATGGCAGGCTTTCGGGGTTTAACGTTTGTGTCGGAGGAGGCATGGGCGCCACCTTCGGCGATGAGGCTACCTACCCTCGCCTGGCTGATGTCATCGGGTTTATTTCTCCGGAAGACATTGTGAAGGTATCCGAAGCTGTTATAGCTATTCAGAGGGATTATGGGAACAGACTAAACCGGAAGAATGCCAGGATAAAATATACCATTGACAACAGGGGATTGGATTGGTTTATTGCCGAATTAAATGACCGGCTGGGCTATGTGCTCCCGAAACCAAAGCCCTTTCATTTCAATACCAATGGAGATTCTTATGGTTGGCTTAAAGGAATTAACGGACGATGGTTCTATACCCTCTTTGTGGAAAACGGCAGAGTAAAAGACCGGGAAAAGTATGAGCTGAAAAAGGCCCTGAGGGAGCTTGCCCACATACATAATGGAGATTTTCGACTTACAGGTAATCAAAACCTGATCATCGGAAATGTGGCTGAAGAAAGTAAAGAGACTATTACCGCCGTATTGGGTAAATACGGCCTGTTGAACGACGATTCCAATTCGGGCCTGCGCCTTAGCTCAATGGCTTGTGTGGCGCTGAGTACCTGCGGCCTGGCTTTTGCAGAAGCGGAGCGGTATCTACCTCATTTAATAGATAAATTGGATGAAATCATGCAGGCCAACAGGCTTGAAAGGGAAGAAATAAATATTCGTATGACGGGTTGTCCCAACGGATGCGCACGCTCCCGCTTGGGCGAGATAGGCCTTATAGGCCGCACGGTGGGAAAGTATAATTTATACCTCGGTGCCAGCCATAACGGCGACCGGCTGAATACGCTGTATAAAGAGATGCTTTCCGAAGCCGGTATTTTAGAGGCGCTCGAACCCATTATCAGAAGTTTTTCGTTGGAAAGAAAGCCCGGCGAGCATTTCGGCGACTATGTTCATCGGAAAGAAATTGTCTGATTAACGGCCCACCGGATTGAATATTTACATTATTATTGATATGTTTTTTGTTTCATCCCGCTACTCCGTCATGGCTGAAACAACGATTGCACAATCATCCTGCTGGAAAGAACTCTTGTTAAAAGAGGATTAGTGGGCAGTCTGGTTTGGCTTGGGCGTTGTCCTGGTAGCATACGCCTTTTACCTGGGCGGTTCCGGCATCTCCCGGATTGCCATTGCTCCGGATAAATGGTCAGGGAATTTATTCTCTCTTTCATTTTTGTCTTCGTGCTTTCAACCCTGATTTACATCCCGCGAAACTGGGATCAGACAAGATAGTATCTATGGAGGAAGAATTTTAGATTCGTTTATTGTCTTAATTAGATGTTTTATTATGAAGGCTCTTCCTGACCCAGACTTCAAGTATCGTTCAAAATTATATGCTTGGTACCTGTCAGGAAATGCAGAAGCCATAGCTTTAGCGGAGGCTGCAAAACTTCGGCGGGCGAACCTGCAGCGGACGGCGTCCGCCGTAGCCCGCTGACAAAAAACTATGGATGAGTCGTTGATTAGATTCGGAAGCCCGCCTTCGTTTAGTAGAAGCCATAGCTTTAGCGAAGGCTGCAAAACTCCGGCGGGCGAAGGCGGAGAGAGAGGGATTCGAACCCTCGGTACAGTTGCCCATACAACGGTTTTCGAGACCGTCCCGTTCGACCGCTCCGGCATCTCTCCTGAAATGGTCTGCCTGTAAAGATTGCAAAATTAGGCATTAAGTTAAAGACATCTGCAAATACGATTACAGAATACGAATATTTTATTTTTATTCATCCAGCTTCAACACGGCTAAAAATGCTTCCTGCGGCACTTCTACATTACCTATCTGCCGCATACGCTTTTTACCTTCTTTTTGTTTTTCCAGAAGTTTTCTCTTCCTCGAAATATCACCGCCGTAACATTTGGCGGTTACATCTTTCCGCAGAGCGGAGATGGTTTCTCTCGCAATGATCTTGGCGCCGATAGCAGCCTGGATAGCTATTTGAAATTGTTGTCGTGGCAGGAGTTCTTTTAACTTAAGACATAGTTTCCTCCCGAAATCCTGCGCACGGCTCCGGTGGATCAAAGCGCTTAATGCGTCAACTTTATCGCCGTTCAGGAGTATATCCATTTTGGCAATGTCCGATTCCCGGTAATCCAACGGCGCATAATCGAAGGAAGCATAACCCCGGCTGATGGATTTTAAACGGTCATAAAAATCAAAAACTATTTCAGCCAATGGCATATCGAAAGTAAGCTCCACACGGGTTGTGGTCAGGTAATGCTGGTTTTTAAGAATGCCTCTTTTCCCCAGGCACAGTGTGATAATAGGACCAATATATTCCGGCAGGGTAATGATTTGGGCTCGGATAAAAGGTTCTTCGGTATGATCCAGATAGGTGGGATCAGGCATTTCGGCAGGGTTATTGACGATCTTCAGCTCCCCTTTGGTGCTGTATGCTTTATAGCTCACGTTGGGAACCGTGGTGATCACTGTCTGGTTAAACTCCCGTTCTAACCGTTCCTGCACAATTTCCATATGCAACATACCTAAAAATCCGCAACGGAATCCAAAACCTAAAGCCTGTGAAGTTTCAGGCTCGAAAATAAGCGCTGCGTCATTCAACTGAAGTTTTTCCATACAGTCCCGAAGTTCTTCAAAGTCATCCGTATCCACGGGAAAAATACCCGCAAATACCATCGGCTTCACTTCGGAGAATCCTTTAATAGCGCTTTTGCACGGATTATTTTCCAGTGTGATGGTATCCCCGACCTTCACCTCCCGCGCATTTTTGATACCGGTAATAATATATCCCACATTACCGGCTCCGATCTGGTCTTTAGGTTCAGGCTTTAATCGCAGAATGCCCACTTCATCTGCCTCATATTCTTTTCCGGTATTGACAAACCGGACATGGTCTCCCCGGTGAAGGGTGCCGTTAAAAATGCGGAAATAGGCAATGACACCCCGGAAAGAATTAAATACACTGTCAAAGATCAATGCCTGTAACGGCGCTTCGGGATTCCCATCGGGGGGGGGTATTCTTTTTACAATGGCCTCCAAAATGGCAGGAACACCTTCTCCTGTCCTCCCCGAAGCCAGCAGTATGTCTTCTTCTTTACAACCCAACAGGTCTATGATCTGATCTTTGGATTCGGGTATCTTGGCCCCGTCCATATCAATCTTGTTAATGACCGGGATGATCTCCAGATTATTTTCCAGCGCCAGGTAAAGGTTGGAAATGGTTTGCGCCTGAATGCCTTGCGTGGCATCAATCAGGAGCAGGGCGCCTTCACAAGCTGCCAATGCCCGGGAAACTTCATAAGAGAAATCCACATGACCGGGTGTATCAATCAGGTTTAAAGTATAATCTTGTTCCTCCTGATGATACAGCATCTGGATGGCATGGCTTTTTATGGTAATCCCTTTCTCACGTTCCAGATCCATGTTGTCAAGTACCTGTGCCATCATCTCCCGGTTGGAAATAGTATGGGTATATTCCAGCAGGCGGTCTGCCAGTGTACTTTTTCCATGGTCAATGTGGGCAATAATGCAAAAATTCCGGATATTGTTCATAGATACTTTCGGTCAGTTTATTAAAGCAAAACCGGCATCACCAGAACAGGTCGCCGGCCCGAGCCCTGCAAAGGTAGGCAAAAGCAGGGTTACTTTGAATGCTTTTTAGCCTCCTGTTTATCCCGGATCTTCTGGACAAGCTTGTTCTCCCTGAATTCATTGATAACGTCCCGGGTCTGCTGTGGCTGAATGCCGGCAATTTCCTGTACGCCGGTGAATAATGATTTCCACATATAATTGATCACCGGTTGGTTGGGGCTTCTTCTGTATATCACCTGGACGGTCTGAGGGTTACTGGTGTCCGTAATATTGCCGCGGTTAATTACAAATAAATTAGCCATAATGGATATCAATCCTTTCCCCTTTAACTTTCCCGTAGTCGAATCTTTTGACAGTACTTTGACGGATAAATCATTGTAGAGGATACGCACTGTCCCTTCAGCCTGTGCCGTATCGGCCGTAAAGCGGAAGCGGCACTGATGAATTTCTCCCGAATTGATTTTTACCAAAGCCAACGGTCTTAAAATTTCATTTAATGCTTTAGCTTTCATAGGCCCCAGACTGCCCGAGTAAGAAAAAATATTATTTTTATTAGTGAGGTCAATATCAAATTGAGTGGTTACCTCTCCTTTA
Source organism: Chitinophagaceae bacterium (assembly GCA_004322015.1). GTDB lineage: Bacteria > Bacteroidota > Bacteroidia > Chitinophagales > Chitinophagaceae > FW021-bin31. The sequence goes on along the minus strand of SCQT01000212.1, from coordinate 41,902 downwards.
TTCAGGAACAAAGCGCTTATTTTTCCTTTACAATGATGGTTTTTTCTTAACGCCCGGGGGTCATTGGAAATATTATAAACTGATCCGTTAATGTGGTCGAACGGGATTTCACCCGTAAGGCCTGAGACAGGATTAAATTCCCTGTAAGTAAGATTCGACCTTTCAACATGAAAAGTATCCAGGATAAAACGGACAGGACTCTTTAGTAATAATTGCTGAGGAAATAAGTTTTTTCGGGGATTGGCTGGAAGTCCGCGGTTCACATAAATATCAATTCCCGAATTCAGGACGCTCAGCTTCCGCATGCTTATATCTTCTTTTATCAGATCATTAGGAGATAATCCTGAAAATAATATGGTATCTATTGAAATATTAAATTTGTCCTGACGATACTTCAGCCTGCCGTCAAAGGTCGTATCATCATACCTGGGCTCCAATGAAATGTTTTTAAGAATACCTCTTTCGTGTCCCGTCGAATAAGAAGCATCTGCTACCCGGAAATAATAAAGGCTGTCTGAAGTGGGCAGGTTTATATCTGAGAAATGCACCCACGTATCCTGCGCATAGAAAAACAACGAAGTATCTTTTAAAGCGGCGGCATCTAAAGAAAAATTTTTCAAAATCAATTGTGCATTTTGCACATGGATACCTTTTGAACCGGTATCGCTTAAATTTTTATAAGAAAGTGAGATGTCATTCAATTCTACTCGGTTGATATACACAGCTTTCAGCGGACCGGAAATCAGGTTAGCAAGGGCCTGGTGTATGGATTGGGTAGTATCGCTTCGTACAATATTCCTGTGGACAATGCCGATGACAGGGCTGTCAAATGCAAGGTTTTTTATTTTTACCACATGAAGGAATAAGAGAAGAAAGAGATGAGCATGCCTGAGCCTTAATTCTGTAACGGATAGGTTAAACAGATTGGCGGGAGCTGACTTCTCTGAAACTAAATGATCATAAACCGCCGGGTCAGGTATCAAATGAAAGGATTGAATAGTAATGGTTCCGGTGAGCAGGCTGACTGAAAAATCGGAGAAGCTGATGCTGTATAAACTGTCAGAAGAACGGATTACCTGGTTTTTTAGTTGTTGTGCAAGGAAAGGAGATATCTTTTTTGAAAAATACCGGACGCCTCCCGCTAAAATAATCACGATAGCAAACAGAATAATGATCAGCCGTTTAAGGAAACGTGTGGGTTTTTCAGCCTTCTTTTCACTGTCCATAAAAGGTGGATATTATTAACTGCTATAGTACAACGCTCATATTATAATCCAAGTACGTCTTTCATGGTAAAAAACCCTTTTTTCCCCGCCAGCCATTCGGCAGCAGTGACGGCGCCCAGGGCAAACCCTTTTCTGGAATGAGCGGTATGCCGGATTTCAATATCATCCACATCCGAAGTATAGCGGATAATATGTGTTCCCGGAGCCGGGTCAATACGTTTGGAAACAATGCCTAAATCTTTCGGATTCGTGGTGCCTTCATTCACCCATTTCTTTTTTCTTGGTATTTCTTTTAATATTTCTTCCGCCAGGGTGATGGCAGTTCCGCTGGGTGCGTCTTTCTTTTGTGTATGATGGATCTCTTCAAGACTGACTTCGTATTGCAGTTGCTTTGACATTAATTCCGCCAGTTTTTTATTTATTTCAAAGAAAATATTCACTCCGATACTGAAATTGGATGCGTACAGGAAAGATTGCTTTTCCTTAAGACATCTTTGTTTTACATCATTCACCTTACTGTACCATCCCGTAGTACCGCATACTAAAGGCAATCCCGCATCGAAACATCTCATAATATTCTGATAAGCGGTGGATGGCGTGGTAAATTCAATGGCTATATCTGCCTCCTTCAGGGAGTTTTTTTCCAGCAGATCTTTACTTTCCACATCAATACGATATAATATATGGTGTCCTCTTTGAAGCGCTATTTCTTCAATGGCTTTTCCCATTTTCCCGTAACCAATCAAAGCTATTTTCATTTCTGTATTTTTTAAACTATATTTTTAGAATTGATAACTGACTCCAAAGCCGGTACAACTGAACCCATAACCTGCTTTCGGATTATACTGATTTATTACGGGCCCGAATCGTACTTTCCCTAAATCATTAGATACATCAAAATGATATAAGTTGGCAAAGACAATAGCATCTAAAATATTATACAAATATACGGCGGCAAATCCCAGGACGGAATAATCCACATATTGCCGGTAACCGTCCCGCAGGAATTGTAAATCGGAATTAGTATAAAGATTAATTTGGGGGTCCCGGATCGGATGCCCGTTCAGCCTGAGCCTGTAAGCATCCCTGTAGGTAATATACTTGTTGAAATTAAATAAAAATACCCCGGTGGCCACCCCTAAGCCGCCCAGCATCAGGGGTACTTTAATATACTGGTGATTATAGATCTGCCCGAGTCCGGGTAATACGGCTGAATAAAAGGCAGCCCGTCTTGCACTGTGAATTTTCCGTAAACTGTCTAAAGGAATAGTGTACGGCTTTTCAGAAGATAATACTCCTGTATCTTTTGCTCCGGTCATTACTTTAGTCTTCAGGGGAACGCTGTCCTGCCTGACTTCAATACTGTCTTTTGTCAGAGAAATACTGTCTTTTGTTAAAGTATGCTGCAAAGTATCTTCCTGTGCTTTCACAGAGCAGGGGCATGCTAAAAGCAGGACAGAAATGGTCCCGCAAATTAATAGGCAGGAAAATATGATTTTCGTTATCCGCATCGCTTTACAAAGCTATTACCTCCAGGATCTGATTCAGCTCCTCATCCGAATAAAATTCGATAACAATATTGCCCGCGCCGCTTTGCTTCCGGTTGAGCTTTACTTTGGTGGAAAAATGAGAGGCTAAATTATCCTCAATCTTTTTAAAAGCAGCGGGTAGTGTTACTCTGTGGGGAGGATGCACATGCTTTTGATCGCTTGCCATTTTTTTTACAAGCGCTTCAGTTTGGCGCACTGAAAGTCCGTGCCGGATTATTTGATTAAAAAGGTACAATTGTTGTTCCACTTTTTCAACACTGATCAGCGTCCTCGCATGCCCCATGCTTAACTCTCCTTTACGAACGGATATTTGAATATCCGGGGGCAGTTTTAATAAACGCAGATAATTGGTAACAGTGGTACGGTTTTTCCCTACCCGTTCAGCTAACTGCTCCTGCGTCAAATCACATTCTTCCATCAAACGCTTCAGGCTCAGGGCTACTTCTATCGAATTAAGGTTTTCCCTTTGCAGGTTCTCTAAAAGGGCAAGTTCGAGGAATGCTTCATCATCTGCCTGGCGGACATAGGCGGGAATATCTTTTAATCCGGCTGCTTTGGCGGCCCTTAGCCTCCGTTCGCCTGATATGAGTCTGTATTTTTGATGACTGATCCTGCTGACCGTAATAGGCTGAATGATGTCATGCATCTTAACGGACTGAGTCAATTCTTCCAAAGCCTGCTCGTTGAAATCACGCCTCGGTTGTTTGGGATTGACCTCTATTTCATGCAGCGAAAGACGTTCTGCACCCGTAAAAGATGCGATCTTTTTTTCATTCATGCTAAGACCACTGCTTTTTAGGTCGGAATCAATGTTTTGTAATAAAGAACGTATTCCTTTACCTAAAGCTTCTCTTCCCGGACTCTTGGCTGGTTTTTTATGCATTTCGTTGCTCATCGCTGGAGGCTAAAATTTTTTCCTGGTTAGTGATTTTAGTGGCCCCGTTTTTTTGAAGGATCTCCCTGGCAAGATTTAAATAGTTCACCGAACCGTTGCTATCCGGATCATAAAGAATGGCAGGCTTTCCGAAACTGGGAGCTTCGCCAAGGCGGGTATTCCGGTGAATAAGCGTATTAAATACCATATCTTCAAAATGGTGTTTTACTTCATTGGCTACCTGGTTACTCAGGCGTAAACGTCCGTCATACATGGTCATCAGAATACCTTCAATTTCGAGACCGGTATTCAAATGACTCTGAACGATCTTAATAGTATTCAACAGTTTGCCTAAACCTTCCAGCGCAAAAAATTCACATTGAACGGGAATGATGACAGAATCCGCAGCGGTCAACGCATTGACTGTAATGAGTCCGAGCGAAGGAGAACAATCAATAATGATAAAATCATATTGATCTTTTACCGGAGTTATGATCTTTTTCAGAACATTTTCACGATTGGGATGGTTGATCAATTCCAGCTCGGCGCCGACCAGATCTATGTGAGAAGGAAGCAATTTCAAATATTCCATTTCCGTACCCAACACGACATCGCCGGCTTGTCCGTCATTGATCATGCAATCATAGAGACTTTGCTGGATATTCCGCAGGTCAAAACCCAGCCCCGTAGTGCTGTTGGCTTGCGGATCCGCATCAATTAAAAGCGTCTTATATTCCAATACGGCAAAACTTGCCGCTAAATTAATAGCGGTGGTTGTCTTGCCGACACCTCCTTTCTGATTGGCTATGGCTATTGTTTTTCCTGTCATATTTTGTTTATTGGGACGCTTATCCCGGCGTCTTTACACGTCTATGGTTTCTCCGATTTCCGGCAAAAGCAATTGATACCCCGCTTTGGCAAAATATTCCTGCGAGGCACGCTTGTCTAATTTTATCAGGTCAAAAGTATCATAATGCACCCCGATCACTTTCTTGCATTGCACCATCTCAGCCGCCATCAGCGCTTCTTCATAACCCATAGTGAAAGCATCCCCCACGCACATCACGGAAAAATCCAGCTTAAAAAAACGGGGGATCACTTGCATATCCGTTGTCAGCGCCGTATCGCCGGTAAAATAAAAGGTCCCCTCTTCACTGTTTATCACAAAGCCACCGGGATTTCCCGCATAGCTTCCGTCCGCAAAGCTACTGGAATGTATGGCATTTACATATTTCACCGTTCCGAAATCGAATGTCCATTTACCGCCATGGTTCATCGGATGCCCGTTACGGATCCCTTGTTTGGCTAACCAGCCGATAATCTCAAAATTAGACACCACTTTGGCCCCGGTACGCCCGGCTATGCTGATCAGATCTAAGATATGATCCTGATGCCCATGGGAAACCAGGATATAATCCGCCTTGATTTTATTGACATCAATATCTTTCGCCAGTGGATTTCCTGTGATGAACGGATCAAAAAGGATGCTTTTCCCTTTGATCTGCACCGCAAAACAGGATTGTCCGTAATAAGTGTACCTCATTCAATTGAAAAATTTTACTAATATGGTGCAATATGGACAAAAATACGACGAATGGCAAAAATAATGGTAATAAGTTATTAACGGCCGGCAATAAACCATTAAATCACCTCTAAGATTTACCTTTGTGGCTTTTCAGGGAGAAATGAAATGATGATCACAGTTATATCGGGCACCAACCGAAAGGGAAGCAGAACAAGAAATATTGTGTTCTATTACAGGGATGAATTGTTGAAAATGGGTGAGCATCCCCAGGTACTGCTGCCTGAAGGCATAGATCTGAATAAACGCACTCCGGAGCTGCAACGGGTGGAAGATGATATCCTGATACCATCAGATAAATTTATTTTTATTTTGCCGGAATATAACGGCAGCTTCCCCGGCGCTATCAAAGCGTTAATTGACTTGTGCCGGGTTCCGGAATGTTTTTACGGGAAAAAGGCATTGCTGACCGGTGTGGCAGACGGAAGAGCCGGTAATTTGCGCGGTATGGAGCATTTTACAGGGATCCTCAACCACATGAAGGTTATCGTGCATCCCAATAAATTACCTATTTCTGTGCTAAAAAAACTAGTGAATACGGAAGGTGATCTGATAGATGAGGATACTAAAAAAGCGATTGAAAAACAATTAAAGGAATTTATCGTATTCTGATTTTTCGATGTCTGATGTGATGATGTCTGATGTGATGATGTCTGATTTAGGAAAAAGGAATTATGAATAAAAAGACTGCTAAAAATCAGAGATCTTCGAATCAGAGATCGGCAAATATAAAAACATGCGTTCGAGATCTGTTATTTCTATAGTTCTCCTTATTCTTTTCCTGCTTGATCTGTATGTATTTCAGGCAGTAAGGACCGTCATTTCTCATTTTCATCCGTTTGCACGCCTGACTATTCTGATAGCCTACTGGATAATAGCATTAGCCTGCTGGATACTGGTGCTTACCACACCTCACTGGCATGTGACAGAAGCCCGCGGAAATTTTAAGTTTATCATAATCACTATTATTTTTGGTATCTATATCGGTAAGTTGCTGGCTTCCGTATTCTTATTGATAGATGATTTACGAAGGGGGGGCGTTTGGATATTCTCGCTTTTTCAATCTAAACCTGTTGTTTCTCCGCCTGATATTATTCACGGCATTACGCGTTCGCAGTTCCTGTCAAAGGCCGGATTATTGGCCGGAGGCGGGTTATTGGCCACCTTGCTGTATGGCTTTTCCAATAAGTATAACTATAGGATTAGAAGAATAAATCTTGCTTTTCCCAACCTTCCTGCTGCCTTTAAAGGATTGCAGATCATACAGATATCCGATATTCATTCAGGAAGCTTTGACAATTATGAAAAAGTACGGAGGGGTATTGACATGATCAAAAATGAAAAGCCCGATGTGATATTTTTTACGGGAGATTTAGTGAATAACCGCTCGGACGAAGTAAACGATTACCGGGAACTTCTCAGCAGCCTGCAGGCGCCAATGGGCGTCTTCGCTATCCTGGGAAATCATGATTACGGCGATTATGTGACTTGGGAAAGTAAGGAGGCAAAAGCAGCCAATTTAGAACGGTTGAAGGAGATCGAGGCGGTCATGGGATGGCAAATGTTAAATAATGCACACGCAGTTTTAGAAAAAGACGGTCAGAAAATAGCAGTTATCGGCGTGGAAAACTGGAGCGCTAAAGCACGCTTTCCCAAATATGGCGACCTCAAAAAAGCATGTGCCGGCACGGAGAATATCCCCTTTAAAATATTGTTATCCCATGATCCTTCTCACTGGGATGCACAGGTGCTGCCGGATTATCCGGATATTGCTTTAATGTTAGCCGGTCATACACACGGGATGCAGTTCGGAGTTGAAATACCGGGTATCAAATGGAGCCCCGTGCAATATACTTATAAAGAGTGGGCAGGATTGTACAAGGAAGGAAAACAATACTTGTACGTAAACCGCGGATTTGGCTTTTTAGGATATCCCGGCAGAGTAGGCATATTACCGGAAATTACGGTAATAACTCTTGGGTGAGTAATTTCTTTCATGAAGAATTTTAATAAGTATTTTTAATCTCTAATTTCCCATTATGCTAAAGGCTTTTATCTCTTTATGGCTTTCAGGGTTATTACTGCCGACCCTGGTTTCTGCACAGGCTAACCCCGTCAAACAGGTTGAATTGACCCGGTTTCATCTACAGTCTTCTTATATCATTACTGAGCCCGGAAGCGTGCTGTCTTCGGGTTCCTATCATCCTAAAAATTATTGGTTTCCCGTGACCGTGCCTTCCACAGTGTTGACAGGGCTGGTCGCCAATCACGTGTATGCTGATCCGTACACAGGCATGAATAATATGCTGATACCGGACGCCTCTGACAGCTTCAATCTCAAATGGGGTTTATCAAAATACAGTTTTCTTCCTAATGAGGCTAATCCCTGGAAAAAGCCATACTGGTACAGGACTACCTTCGGGGTTCCGGCCAAAGACAGGGGGAAATTTTTTCAACTGATCTTTAAAGGAATTAATTACCGGGCAGCCGTTTGGTTAAATGGACAACAAATTGCCGACTCAGCTCAAATGGCAGGGATGTTTGCAGAGTATGCCCTCGATATCAGTAAAGTCATTAAAGCAGGCGGTGAAAATGTACTGGCTGTAGAAATTTATCCTTTGGATTACCCGGGCCTGCCTGCTCATCCCCAACTGAATGCATTAGGCCCATTTTATGAAAATGGAGGGCCTACGGGCGATATAGGCAAGAACGTAACCATGCTTTGTTCGGTGGGCTGGGACTGGATCCCTGCCGTAAGAGACCGGAATATGGGTATATGGCAACCAGTGTATTTACGGACTTCCGGTTGGGTTACCATTGATCATCCAAAAATCGTCACAAGCCTACCCGATCTTCCTGATACCGGCTTAGCTAAAATATCATTACACATGATTCTGACTAATCATTCCGCTGAAAGTAAAAATGGAAAATTAGTGGTGAAGATCATTCCTGAGAATTTCGCAGGAACCTCTTTCTCTTTTGACAAGACTATTTCCTTGTTGGCAGGCGAAAGCAAGGTGGTTGATTTAGATCCGGATCATATTAAACAATTGATTATCCGTCATCCTCATCTCTGGTGGCCAAACGGTTATGGCGATCCTGGTTTGTACCGGATTATTTTACAATATATGCACGGTAATCAAATAGCGGATGATACCTCTTTCCTTTTTGGCATTCGTACGGTAAGTTCTGAAGCAACTGATGTCAATGGTTGGATACGCAGGGACTTCTATGTAAATGGAAGGAAGATCCATTTGGACGGCGGGGCATGGGTACCCGATATGATGCTGAACAGGGATTCTGCACGCTATGACGATGAAATTCGCCTTTGCAGAAATGCCCATATTAATTTATTACGCATCTGGGGAGGGGGGGTAACCCCGCCTGATATATTTTTCGAGCTTGCTGATCGGTATGGTATGTTAGTCTGGCAGGACTTCTGGATCACCGGCGATACGCAGGGCGAATTTAAAGGATCACCGGATTGGCCGCTGGAGAGCAGCGTCTTTATCCGTAATATGACAAGCACTATTTACAGAATAAGAAATCATCCAAGCCTGCTGTTGTGGACCGGAGGTAATGAAGGCCATGCCAGGAAAGAGTTGTACGATGCTCTGCGCGACAGTATTATCGCACTGGATGGTACCCGCCCCTTTATCCCCTCTTCTTCAGGATATGCCAAACTGCCGCCGGGATGGAAAGGATCCTGGCCGGATAATAAGCCGGCGGGAGTGTATAGCAGCGGCCCTTATTCCTGGCAGGATCCTTCTGTTTATTATAAAAAGGCAGATGAAGGCAAAGACTGGGTTTTCAAGGATGAAACAGGGCTGCCTTCACAGCCGCCTTATGCTTCTTTACATAAGATCATTCCTGATTTGATTCCTGATACTTCATTGCCTTATCCGCTGAATAATACCTGGGGCTATCATGATGCCTGCTCAGGAAATGGGCATTATGAATTATATTATGATACGATGGTGACTCGCTATGGGAAACCCGTCAGCATGAAAGATTTCTCTGAAAAAATGCAATTCATGAATGCCGATGGTTACCGCGGGATTTTTGAAGCGGCGGCACATAAGTTAAATGAAACAGGCGGCGTAATGTTATGGAAATTAAATGCCGCCTTCCCAAGCGTGATCTGGCAGGTCTATGACTGGTACCTGGAGCCTAATGCTGGCTATTATTTTATACAACGCACACTCGCCCCGGTGCATATTCAGCTTAACCTGGATGATTCAACTATAGCGGTGATCAACCGGGGCTATCATCCGGCTGATCGTTTATCCGCAGCCATAAGAATATTCAACATAGATGGTAAGTTGTTATATGACCACAGCAAGGTGATCAACATACCGGATACCAGCGTGAAGAATATTATCTCAATAGCCTCCGCTTTGCAACAGGAGAGCCGCATTTCTTTCGTCATGCTTACTTTAAAGAACAGCTCAGGAGAAATAATTTCACATAATACATACTGGATGCAACCGGAGCATAATTACAAAGAATTGCAAAGTATGCCCGAGGCAAATGTAGGAGTGCAATTAATAAACAGTACTCAAGATAAAAGTCGGAAAACATGGGTATTCAGGTTCACCAACACTTCCGGCCAATTGGCATTTTTTGTCCATCCGAGACTAATGAAGGGAGATTTATCGGATGAAATATTACCTGCTTTCTGGTCAGATAATTATTTTTCTCTGGCGCCGCATGAAACGATCACTGTAACGGTAAACTGCCCCAAGACGAAAATTTCAGGACGGCCCAAGTTGTTAATGGAAGGTTGGAATATTAAAAATGAGAGAACCATTAATCTCTGAAAACAGATAGGTGAAAATATTAAAAAGAATATGGAATTAGGTAGTTAGTTCTCGTTGCACTCACTGGAATAAGGGCATTGCCATAGCGACCTTAGAAAAATGATCTCTACGGACGTAGAGAGAAAATATGATCAGATTTACACTAAAGTTGAGTATAGCAATTGCTAAACCAGAGGTAAAGTTGATCGGAGCATTATTTTCCGTAGCGTAATTGAGCAAATTTTAGTCATTTTTCTCCCGAATATTCGGGAAGTCTTGAATTTTCCCTGCTTGCCGCAGGCAGGTTTGGTTCTCCTATGTTTTAAGTCCGACGACTCTGACGAGTATCGGACTCCGTCAGAGACAAAGAAAGAACACTATGATTAGAGGTAACGTGCTCTAAATAAAAAATATTTTGCAGTACAGAATATCTATTTTACATTTACAATAGTATAAATCAACACCTGTCTGATGTAAGCTATAGCTGATCAGATCCGTTATAACCGGTTTAACTTATACTCCGCTGTATGCAACTCCGTCATCCTGCTCAAACAGCGTTCAATCCTCTCAATCCGTATAAGAAGGAGGGGATTACCTGTCACCACCAGCGTAGCCGTAAATCTTGTAAATACCTCATCTTCAGATTATCTAATTCATATTAACATCATGAACCATCTTTTCGACAACATGCTCCCGCGCGAGGTCGCCTTTTTTATTATGGGAATAGCCGTTTTCCTGGTTTTGTTGTTCCTCTTAGTATGGATCGTAATGAAGAAAGGTGCTGTGAATAACCTGCTTCCTTTCTTTCTTATCCCTGTGATCATGGTTGGTTACCCCACAATAAAATCTATCTCAATAGGAGGGATCGTTATTCAAATGAATAACCTTGCAGCAGCTGTCAGTAACAATCCTGCTGACACTGCATCCGCTAAAAACCTGGAGCAAAAATTGGCACAATTAAAAAACAATAGCCGTCTTTATCAAAACAGTAACGCCCTCCTTGCGGTGACTAAAGCACAAATAGCCCTTGGCAGATATGATTCTGCCTCTGTGTACCTTAACAAGGCTGAAAAGATCAATCCCCGATCTGAAGAAGTGGCTGCCACACGGGTCAATTTGGAGAATAAAATAGTGATAAAAGAGAAATTCACCCGAAGTGTGGACGCACTGAACAGCCATATTGAGCAATTAAAGCAATCTCCGGGAGATATGCAGGCGGTAAACCGGATCGAAAAAATCCTGTCGGATCTTCAGGCTCCCGTATATATAACTCCTGATGAGGCCGTAATCATTGCAAAATCTTATGCGATCACCGGTAACAGGGAGCAATCGCTGCAAATCATGGACAAGTTGAATACCTCAACAGGGTCTCAGCCAGATAATACGAATAATTTGAAAGACAGTATCAGGAATAAAACCTATCAGGCGCAATTTTTTAAACACGCCACAGTACCTGAAGCTTCGCCTGCATCTGTTCTGCAAAATAAAGACCTGTTAAATAAAACCATTATTTCCAGGTTTAGATAAACCCAAGGCTTGGATTCTCCCTGTCAAAGCCCGGTCTTCGCCCTACCTTCGCCCTATCTTCGCCCTATTAAAAGCGCACTTAATACCTGGCATGCCCGCAATTTTCCCATGAATGATGAAGATATAAGCTGACCTACCGGCATTAAACCCGCGATTCCGGCTTTTGACCGGAATCGCGGGATCATAAAATAAGCAATGGTTGTGGCAAAAACTACCGATGCTAATGCATTGGATAAATTTCCAGCAAAAAGAACTTAGAAATTTACAGGTACAGCCTGGCCTTTATTAGTGTCCCACCAAATGGGTGTCCCGCCATTATCCGGCCCGCCCAGCGTGGATACTGCTGCTTTAACAGCATCGCCGTTACTGTTGTATTCGCTGGATGGATACTGTAATCGGCGAATCTGTAATGCAGTGCTGATAGTACCGCCGCTGTTATTTACCACCACAGGGAAAAGCCTTGGATATCCGGTACGCCGATATTCTGTCCACGCTTCATCTCCTCCGCATGGGAACATAGCAATCCACTTTTGAGTGATAATCCGTTCCAGGTTTCTTTCTTTGGTAGCGCCTGGATTCCAGGCAATGTGAACGGTGGACATGGCATTGATGCTGGCATTGGGCACATTCGCATCAGGAGTCAGCGGATCCACATAATTAGCCTGCGTACTGGTATTATCAGAAAGATAATTGCCGGGAGTGGCGCCCCATTGCTGCATGGAGGTGACGACTCCTGTTTCATAATCGGTTTGGGGATTTTCACTCGTCCAACCCCTTAAGGCAGCCTCGGCTCTTAAAAACCAGACTTCCGCCGCATTCATTAAGATCATGTTCGTAAACTCCTGGATTGTATTGAAATTAGGTGTGGAATATCCGTTATACATGGGTTTACCTCCAACCGGAGTTCCTGCGCGGATCCCTACGTACTGCCCGGCGATACTGGAAGGGCTGGTGGCCGCAGCAACCATAACAGGCATTCTGGGATCATGGTATCCGTTCAGATAAGAAGTCAGGGAAGCGCCGACGGAAAGGTCAGTCCAACTGGTGCCAATCCACCAGATCGGATTATGATATCCGAAACCTGCAATAGTGGCGTTGTCCGAATTAGTTGTAAACACCCCGCCGGCATTGGGGTCAAGAGCCTTCAGGACCTGCGCTTGTGCCGTGGCAGGATCAATATTAGCAAGATGCATAGCCAACCTTAATCTTAAAGAATTAGCATATTTCAACCATTCGGTATAATCTCCGCCATAGATCATATCAAACTTTTTAAAAGGCTTGGCGCCGGGATTAGCTTTAATATATGCCTGCAGGTTATTCACAGCCGTGTCCAATTGTAAAAAGAATAATTTATATACATCTTGCTGGGAATCGTAGGGCGTAGTAGATCCCTGCCCGACTTTACTATAAGGGATCGGTCCATAAAGGTCTGTGACACGATCCATGGCCTGAACCTGTAAAATCAGGGCAATTGCCCAAAAATCGGGAGCTGAGGCACGTGTTCCCTTGGAGGCAATTGTATTCACGGGGCCCATTACATGACCATAAGCCATAGAGTAAATATCCGAGTTCCATCCGTCAACCAGGGCATAACTTTGATTATTGATGTTTCCACGGAAAGGGTCAGGAGACATATAATATCCCGCATAACAATCTGCATTCAGATTCTGAGTGAGTTGGTAGTCTCCCTCTTCTCCGAATATATGTTGCTGAATACCCGGAAAATACAATCCGATATTGTTAAAGTCCGGTAATAATTCTTTATTTGTGATACCGCTCGGATCGGTATTCATGGAGTCGAACTGCCTGGTACATCCGCAGGCGAAGACAAGTATTACAGACAACAAGACAAAAGTATAAAAACTCATAAGTCCCGTTGATTTAGCTGACAAGTTAACTGGCTTTTTCATCTGAAAATATTTTTATTGTTTAAAGGCCGGATTTTGAGTTATAAGATTTAAAATGAAACATTGAGCTGCACACCCATATCTCTGGTAGTAGGCAGGGTGAACACATCCACCCCGGACATCCCGTTACCGGTTGACATGGTGATTTCAGGATCATAGGGAGCCTTTTTATAAAAATAGATCAGATTGCTTCCTATCAATGACAACCTCAAACTTTTGATAAAGCTTTGCCTTATCGGGAAATTATAACCCAAAGATACCTGCCGCAGCCTGACTACCGTGGCGCTGTACATATAGGCTTCCGCAATACCCGAACGGCCGCCGATGGTAGAATACCAGCCCTGGGGATCCACACTCGTCACCGGCTTTCCGCTGGGGTCCACACCGTTTATGGTAACAGACCCTTTCTCACGTGCCTGGCCGCTTGCTGAAGATACACCATAGCTATCCATCATCATTTGTGTCATAGATAAAACCTGGCCGCCAAACTTCCCATCCACCAGGAATGAAAGATCAAAGTTCTTAAAATTGAAATCATTACTCCATCCCATTTGCCATTTGGGATTGGCGTTCCCCACTTTTACAAACTTATTATCATTAATGGGTTGGTTACTGCTGTTTAACATGATCTGTCCGGAAGCATTCCTTTTAAATTTGACACCATAGATATCGCCCCATGAACCTCCTTTCACTAAGGCAGACCCATAAGCATTGGGCTGGTAGCCTGTCAACCATATCGGCGCATTGGGTGCAGCAGGATTCAATTCTATAATCGTATTTTTATTGCTTGAATAATTGATGGAAGTATTCCATTTTAATGCTCTGTCTTTGATTACGTCATAAGACAAGGTTAATTCAATTCCTTTATTTTGGATATTGCCGGCATTCAGATAACCTACGGTATATCCGGTGGATGCAGCAGGAGTATATTCAATGAACTGATTGTAAGTATTGTTTAAATACCAGGTAAAATTAAAACTTACTCTGTCATCAAAAAGGTGTAAATCCACTCCCGCTTCTTTTGATTTGGTATTGGTAGGCTTTAGCTTGGGATTGGGTTCCACAGTATTAAAAGTAACAGCTCCTCCATTTGCCAGATAGTTGATCGGATTGGTTATATACTGAGGAACAGGGGATGCCACTTCAGCATAGGATCCGCGTATCTTGGCAAGATCAATGAATTTAGGCAACGTCACCACGTCGCTTAAAATAAATGAAAGGCCGACAGATGGATAGAAATAAGATTCATTATTGGTAAATGCTAAATTGGATGACCAGTCATTTCTGCCGGTAAGGTCAAGATACAACCAATCTTTATAGGAAAAGTTCAGGTTACCAAAAACAGATTGGATCTGATTATGGTTAGCAGGTAAAGTATTTACAGGACTGCTTGAACTTGCCAACACATTCTGCAGGATGAATACATTGGGGATTGCAAGACCTGATCCTGCGCCATAGCTTTGCCCTACCGTGTTTTGATTGGTAATGCTGGCTCCCAGCAATCCGTTAATTTTAAGGTCAGATTTCATGGGTATGTTGAAATTTAAAATAGCATCCCCATAAGTTTGGGTAAATGCCTGGCTGTTGCCGGTAAAGGATCCGTTATTACCCACTACATTCACCGGATTGGAACCCGCAGATAGATCCTGTTCATAGGTATCCGCTGTACGATCTGTATTACCGCGGAGTTGCAGGTTTAGCCAATCAGTAAACAGATATTTGGCCACTACACTAACAATGACGCGGTTACGGGTGGAAAAATTAGGGTCTTTGTATAAAAGCCACCACGGATTTGATTGAACGTCCTCATTAGCTACCCAGTTCATCGTAAGTAACCCGTTCCTGGATGCTACAGGCACACCATACTTCTCTTTGTATTGATTGATATCAACCCCTACCGGAAATAAATAAAGGCCTGTAAGCGGATTCAAATAAAGGCCCTGCAGCGGAGTATTGTGTATTTTCTGAGTAACATAATTAATATTTGCTTCCAGGGTTAATTTATCTTGTAAGAGATTTGCATCTTCACGAAAAGTAAAGTTGTTCCGCATTAATGTATTAGTAGGCATTACCCCATTCGCTTTGGTATTGGCATAGGAAAAATAAGTCTGAGCCTGCGCCGTCCCTGCTGAAAAATCAACTGAATTCGTATAGTTCTGACCTTTTACAAAAAAGGCGGATAAATTATTGCCCGATGCGGGGGCGCTTAACTTGGCTCCCCAGCTTTGGTTACCGTTCGGAGTTTCTCCATATTGGTTTTGAAACTTGGGCTTGTAGGAAATTGAGTTGACGGTGAAAGAAGACGAATAATGGATCTGAGCTTTGCCGGTCATCCCTTTTTTGGTGGTAATAAGCACTACCCCATTGGCTGCCTGACTGCCGTAAAGAGCTGCTGCAGAAGCCCCTTCCAGGAAAGTAATACTGGCTATATCATCCGGGTTCAGGTTCGAAATGCCGTCTCCGCCATCCGCACCGCCGCCATAGGTACCGTTAGGCTGACCGTTTGCATTGGAATTATTGGACATTGGAATACCATCTATTACATATAACGGCTGATTGGAACCAAATGCATTTTTGTTACCTCTCATAATAACTTTTACCGAGCCCCCGACTCCTGATGAACTCGGAGATATAGTTACTCCGGCCACCTTGCCGTTTAATGCATCCATCAGATTATCAGATTTGACGCTGTTGACAGCACTCCCGCTGATTGCCTGATTGGCATAAGTGAGTGAACTCTCTTTACGGCTTACTCCAAGTGCAGTAACCACCACCTCATTCATGGTGGTAGTAGAACTGATCAACTTCAGGGAAATTTTATTGTCATTACCTACAGTTATTTGCTGTGTCTGAAACCCCACCGAAGAAAAGATCAGTACATCTCCTTCGGAAGCCTCTATATGATAATTACCATTACCGTCAGTATAAGTGCCCACATCTTTCCCTTTAACTCTGACCGCCACCCCGGCTACCGGGTTACCATTATTGTCCGTGACCTTTCCGCTGACAATTTTATTGGGTAAACCAAAAGCAGAAGGGACAGTATAAGTTTTAAGAATAGATCCCCGAAGATTAATTTTCCCTGTATGATGGACGGAAACATCGCGGGAATAAGCATTGATTGCCCCTGTAAACAGGGAGGCTGCTGTCAGAATGAGCAGAAGCAACGGGATTTTAACAATTCGCATTTTGCAGGTTTTTAGATGATGAAAATTGATTGATCGTATTAAAAAGATAGGCCTGAAGCACCATCCTTCCATTCCAATTATTAGTAAGGTTAAAGCGGGTAATTATTCCGTATCACGTAGTCGGGTAAACGCAGTTGGATCTCGAATCAGTATCTGGGACCGGTAAAATACAGGTGAAACCATACACACCATCCACAGCAGGAGAGTTAAAAAGAATTCCACAAGATAAGTCTATCACCTTAGTTGATTGCCAGGGCAGGCTGTGCCACCTCCTGACACCTTTCACAACAAAAGTATGCGCGGGAGAAAGAATGTTTGTAAGATTATTTCTTACACTAATAATAAAAAAAAGAAAATCAGAAAAATATCTGGCAGGGATAGGGGATAAATTACTCATAAGAACGGATATATGATGTAAGTAGTATAAACTTTTAGTCAATAAGCTTTATTTTTTATTTACCTCTTCAGGAACTTCCTGTTCCTTCAATTCGTAAGTAAAATTAATCTAAATTTTTAAATATCCAAATCTTTCTTATACAGATTCTAAGAAATCCTGTTTCCCCACAATATTCATCCAAAACTGAATTATTGTTCAGGAGGAGCTTACTTGCCGGAGTCGGGGTTCAGGTTTTTATTAATATAGGGTTCAATGATCGCAAACAGCCACCGCTATTTTACTATCCGCCGTTCCATAATATAAAAGCCATTTCCCTTTAAACCGAACCAATCCTTCGAGGAAACAGACATTATTAACCTGGCCTGAAATTTCATACGGCCGGGTGGGGGTAATGAAATAGTGATTTAACCGATGTATTATTTTAACCGGATCATTTTTATCAAATAATATTTCTCCGCCGCTGTAGGTTCCATTGGCTAAAGAACTATCACCATCCGATTTAGTATTACGACCGTTATAAATGAGCAAGATACCTTTAGGCGTTAGCATCGCCGGCGGACCGGATTCTACCAGATCATTATCAAATTTCCCATTCCTTGTCGGAACAACAATTTTAAGATCAGGCATGGTAAGCGCCTGGTTCCGGAGAGGAACCGGCGGCGTCTCCCCCGGTTTCATTCTTATGGGTGTCCAATGGATCAGATCGGTGGAAGTGGCAGCCCAGATAAACTGATCTCCCCAGTACATCCAATACTTACTATTAATTTTTACCGCAACCGGTGTTCCATTTTCGTATTCGGAAACAATTGAGCCCGACTTAGTCCATCTGTCCAAATAAAATCCGCTGTCCGAATGGTCAAAAACACTTCCCCATTTTTTCCAATGAACCAAGTCTTTAGATGTTGCAATAAATAACCTGGCTGTTTTCCCATCATAGGCAGTATAGGTCATGTAATAAGTTCCTGCTGAATCCTCTACTACACGCGGATCTTCACAACCGCCCTGCCATCCATATTTCTTACAGGTATCATTATCGGGATATAAAACCGGATGTGGAAAGCGCGTAAAATGAAACCCATCCGTACTAACGGCCAATCCGATGCGTGAGGTACCATCGGGTTTCCCGATGCTGTCCTGTGCCCTGTATAACATGTATATTCTATTATCCTTCACCACCACTGCCGGATTGAATACATCTTTAGCTTCCCAGGCTACTTGCTCTTTTCTTACCGGATCAAAGAAGGTTTGCTCTGACGGTGTTAGTACCGGATTGACACTATCTGCCTTTATAAATGGAAGAAGTGCCCAGGAGGTGTCGGATTGAATAGTTGTATTGTTGTTGTTTGAATGCTGCTTTGTTACCGAATGGCAGGATACCAGTAAGATCAGGAATAAAGATGGAAGGATTAGATTTTTGTGTGTCATAAAGTTCTGTTTATTCATTTTAATAACACCTCTATTTTCAAAGTTGAACGATATTAATCTGTTGTTTGGTTGAAAGACATAAGGAAACATAAGGAACTTTTATCCAACCATTATTTGGGTAACGCAAAAGCCACATACGCATCCCCTGAGGGCGTATCCAGCTTTCCTCCTCCACAAGCTATGACTACATATTGCTTTCCGTTTACTTCATAAGTGGAGGGCGTTGCAAATCCGGAGGCAGGAAGATTAGCTTCCCATAATAATTCTCCCGTTCTTTTATTAAATGCCCTTATTTTATTATCTGAGGTAGCAGCGATAATTAATAATCCGCCTGCCGTTACAACCGCTCCACCATAATTTTCTGTACCGGTAACCGGAAATCCTTTCTTAATCAATTCGGGATATTCGCCAAGTGGTATCTGCCAAATTGTTTTCCCTGTATTTAAATTTATCGCTGTCAACGTTCCCCATGGCGGCTTATTAGCCGGATATCCTTCAGGAGTCCTGATCTTTTTATACCCTGTCATGGTGTATGGCATCAATTTCTGACTTTCATCAGGTTTAGATTTCGAAACAAATGGTTGATGTCCGTTTTCTAAATCTAATAAAAAAGAAACCAATGCCTTTTTATCATCTTCCGGAATTTGTGTAAAAGCAGGCATCATGCCCCGCCCGTTACTCACAATATTCAATACCTGATTCTCAGATAAAACTTTATTCAGATCAACTAAAGATGGATAATCCCCGCCTCCCCTCCTGTTGCCTCCATGACACGCAACGCAATTACCCATATAAACAACCCTTCCGCGTCCGGCAATTGTTTGGCCCGAAATAGCTTTCATGGAATTATTTTTTTCCATTGTTAAAGACCATGGTACCTGATTAGCATTGATATATAGAAGTCCTGTGGTTGGGTCAAAAGAGGCCCCCCCCCATTCTGCCCCTCCGTCAAATCCGGGGAAAATAATCGTCCCTCTTTCGGAAGGCGGTTCAAACATATTATTTTCAGGTTGTAACAGAGACAATTCTTTCCTGACCATTGCCCGAGAGGAATCAGGCACCAGATTATTGATATCATTCATTGCAAAATGCTGTTCCATGAATGGTTTCGGTATTTGCGGAATGGGCTGTGTCGGCCATGGCTGCTCACCGGGCAATGCCGGAGTGTCGGGCACCGGCTCCTCTTTGATCGGAAATAAAGGTTTACCCGAGACACGATCAAAAACAAACACATATCCTGTTTTAGTTACCTGTGCAACTACATCTGCTTTTTTCCCATCATGATCAATTGTAACAAGATTCGGTGGTGAAGGGATATCCCGATCCCATAAATCATGATGGATCGTTTGGTAATACCAGATTAATTTTCCGTTGGATGCATTTAATGCGATAAGGCAGTTTGAAAATAAATCTTTCCCTTTTCTAAGTCCGCCGTAAAAATCAAAAGTAGCCGAACCGGTTGGCACATATACAATCCCTCTTTTTTCATCCAAACTCATACCCGCCCAGCAATTAGCACCGCCCGTATGTTTCCACGCATCGGGATCTTCCCATGTGTTATACCCGACCTCACCGGGGTGCGGAATAGTGTGAAATATCCATTTGATTTTACCGGTAATAACATCATAGGCTCTTATATCACCCGGTGCGGCAGGATTCGTTTCAGCAACCCGCGTTCCCATGATCAGCAAATCCTTATAAATGATACCGGGTGAAGTGGCAGTAACGTATAGTTTACCCACATCCGGACCTAACCCATCATGTAAATTGACTTTTCCCTCATCGCCAAAGGAAGGAACTAATTTTCCCGTTTGTGCATCTACTGCATATAAACAGGAACCTGCAGCATAGAAAATTCTCTTATCATCTCCTTTAGCCCAATAAGTTACCGAACGATTAAAATTTATCTGAACATGGGTCAAACGTATATTGGCGAAGGGATCAAAGACCCATTTCGGCTTTCCTGTAGCGGCATCAAGGGCAAATAACTTCAGCTCAGGAGAAGTTCCATAAAGGATTCCGTCAATCTCAATGGGGTTACATTCAATCTCAGATTGAGTAGCCGTATCTGCATCTCCGGTATGATAGATCCAGGCAATTTTTAATTGCTTTACATTGCCGGTATCTATTTGCTTCAGAAGTGAATAATGAGAACTGAATTTATTACCCTGATAAACCGGCCAGTTATTCTTATTGGTCAAATATTGCTGATTATTTGTACAACCGGTTAAGGATTCGATCCCAAAAGAAATAATAACCAAAACAAACAAATTTTTTAGCATCTCTCCGGAATTTTAAAAAATTTAAACTCCCTTATCCTCTAAAGATCAGATGAGAAATAAGAAAATACTTTTGTTAAACATCCTGATTATTTCTCTTCGTGAACTTCGCGGCTTTGTGGAGAATAACCAAATTTATCTTTCAATTATTTTCCACAATTATACAAGATGGGTAAATCCAGATAGCTGATTTTCTTACCAATTTAGTTCTGTGTTACTTTTCTCATGATGGAAAAGTAACCAAACGCCCTTTTCATAATACATCTCCATCTAAATCAAACATTGACATACAACTGTTCAATTTTTTCAAGCTTCACCCCTTTGGTTTCAAAAATATAGCGACTTACAAACCAGATCATGCCAAAATTAATAATACCATAAATGAAAAACGTAACCGGCGCTCCCAACCCACTCAGCATCACCGGAAAAGTGTAGGATACAATGGCATTGGCCGTCCAGTTCCCAAAAACAGCAAAAGAAGTGGCATGACCCCGGATCTTATTGGGGAATATTTCAGCCACATATACCCATAATACGGAACCCCACGTACAGGCAAACGCTGCTATGTAAACAAAAATGGTGATCAGCACCAGGTAATTGCTCAGATTACCGGTATAGAAAAGCCAGCCTACGATCAACATACAAATACCCATCACCGCCGACCCGAACAATAATAATTTCTTTCTCCCGAAACGATCAATCAAAGCAAAGGCTATTATCGTAAAAATGAGATTAACAATTCCCGTTAACACGGTTTGAAAAAGTACACTGCCACCCACGTGCGTTTTCTCAAATATCAGGGGTGCATAATAAAATATAATGTTGATCCCCGTAAGTTGGGCAATGCCGGCGAATATAATCCCGATGATCACTATTTTTTTGAAACGGGGTAAAAAAATGTCCGAGAACTTTATCTTTTGCTTGTTTTGATCCACATCTGATTTTACAGAAGCCAGTTCATTCTCCGCTTCCCCTGCGGCATATATTTTCCCGAAGATATTCCGTGCCTGGTCATTCCTGTCTTTGATAATCAGCCACCGCGGACTTTCAGGTACCCACAACAATAAAATAAAAAATACCAGGGAGGGGATGAGCGCCGCTCCCAGCATATAACGCCATTGCTCATGACCGCTGATGATATCTGTAATAAAATAATTGGATATAAAGGCGATGAGAATTCCGATCACAATGGCCAATTGCTGCGACATGCCCAACCGCCCTCTGTATTGAGCCGGCGCTACTTCCGAAATATAAATAGGCGCCAAGGTGGATGCCATGCCGATAGCCAATCCGCCGATGAAACGAAAAACGACTAATTGTACGTAACTTCCGGCTAACCCGCTTCCCAATGCCGCAATAATATACAGCACGGCTGTAGTCAGCATCATCTTTTTTCTGCCATAATGATCCGCAAAGCGCCCGGCGAAGAAGGCTCCCGGAATACAACCGAGCGACGCAGCTGCCACCACCAGACCGATAGCCGAATCTGACAGGTCCCAATAACTCTTCAATGCGGAAATAGTTCCTGCAATAACCGCCGTATCAAAACCGAACAGCAATCCCCCCAGAGCAGCTACGGAGGAGATAAGAATGACATATCGTTTCATGGAATAAAATTATAGAATGATTTTATCCGCTAAACTATAAACTTTTCTCAATAGTATAAATAGAATAAATATCTGCATCTGACAATGCGGTATTGTAGAATCTGATTTCATCCATGGAACCTGTAAAATAATTGGCTCCCCAAAAATAATCAGGATTATTCGCATCCGTAAAATTATAATCATTCTTAGGCAACTCATTCCCTATAACCAAATCTACCGGATTACTTAAAGTAACAGGATTGCCATTAACCTGAACTGTCTTTATCAATTGCCCGTTAATATAGAATTTTTCTGTACCATTAGTATAGGAAACGGCTGCCTGAGTCCAAATATGCAATGGAATTGTCCCGGGGTTATCATCCACATCATGGATCCCCTGGTCTGTGCTGACAGTAAGAAACAGGAAGTTGTTTGACTGCAATTGAAACTTATATCCATTCCATCTGTCTAAAGAAAACATATAGTTTCCGGGAACAGTTGTATCTGCTCTTATCCATAAACTAATAGTAAAACTCTGCGGATTAAGTGCACGGTCGTAAGGAATATCAATATAGGCTCCGTTTGCAAAATGATACGCCATATCAGGCCTTCCAAAACGGTCGTCCGTCAATTGGGGTAATGTATTTCCGGGAGTCACAGTTGAAGCGCTTGCGCCCAACCATCCCGATTCCAGGGTACCATTATGTCCATTACCCGAAGTATCATTTGCATTACCATCAAATCTCCAATATGCCACCAGATTAGCTGCAGACACTTGCTGTATTACTCTCGACCTGACAAATAAAACGACCCTTTCTAAATTCGCGCTCGTATTGTTAACCTGTTGTTGAGTGAAAATATTTTGATTTTTAACCTGCAAAGCAAGACTGATAGTAGCGTTTAAGGTATCTTTTGATCCTGGGGCATATTCTCCGGGCTTATTTCCTTCCTGAATATTATTTAAGAATGTGGTTGCCGAATCAATTAAAGAAGTTAATGCAGATTTATCGGTGTTGTATTGCGGTGTGGCAGTATGTTTCTTACACCCGGAAAAAATTTCTACGCACACTACCGTAATGACTAACCCTAATAAAAGAATTTTATTTTTCATACCATTAAAATTTAATGTAATCCAAGTTTTTTGTTTGTATCTCTTTCACTCTGGGGAATGGGGAAAAACTGATCATTATCATAATTAAAATTAGGAACGTCTTTCATAGCATTCATCGCATAAGCTTTCCCGTAACGGATTACGTCAAAAAAGCGATGAAATTCCAATGCCAGCTCCGACCTGCGTTCACGGCGTATAGCATCACGCAGTTGATTTTGATCCGTGATAGTTATATCAGGTAAAAGCCCCGGGGGAACCGTTCCGAATTCGGGAAGAGAGGGGTCATTAAGATAGCTTTCCCTGGCTCTTTTCCTTACTTTATTTAATGGAATTAAAGCTTCTGCACTTTTCCCTTGTTCATTTAGTGCTTCTGCCTCCACTAATAAAATATCTGAATAGCGAATGGCCTCGTAGTTTAAATTCCCATCTCCCTTTATATTCATAGGGATTTCAGAAAGAGGTTGGCAGTCTTTTTTCGAAAGATATCCGGTGGTTGTCCAACTGGGATCGAACGGCACATCAAAGTATGGTTTCCCTTTCCGTGCAACGGTATAGTCTAATCTTGGATCTGCCACCCCCGAAGGAGAGGATTCAAAATTATCCACCAGACTCTGTGTAGGATAAAAAAATCCATAACCGTTTATAGATCGAGGGGCAAACCATTGGTTCAAATTATTTCCCTGAAATGGACTGGCTCCGCTCACTTGCCATACAGAAAAGATGGCTTCAGGATTATTTTTGTAGGCCGCTTTAAAATTATTATCAAAATTGGGAAGTAATGAATATACATTTAATGCATCCACACTTTGGGCTGCTTGGGCTGCCAAATCCCAATTCTGTTGAAACAGATAAGCTTTTGCCAATAACGCTAATGCTGCGCCCTTAGTTGCCCTGCCCAAGTCTGTAGTGCCCCAACTTAGCGGCAAAACACCCGCTGCATCCTGGCAATCTTTCTCTACCTGTGCAAAAATCTGCGCACGAGGCGTAGCAGGAACCTGCAGTTGCTCAGGAGTTCCTACATGAAGATGCAACGGTATATCGCCGTAACAATTAGTAAGAACAAAATAATAATAAGCACGCAAAAACTTAGCCTGCCCGATGCAACTGTTCTTTGTACTATCAGAAATATTATTATTGCTTGCAGAAAGTCCGTCAAGAACAACATTACATTTGAATACGCCGTCATAAAACCTTTTCCATACAGCTTCTACAGCAGAGTTTGAAGGATTAATATTCCATTCATCTACCAGTTCAAAATCTGCCTGATCACCAGGTAAACCTCCTTTTATGGCATCATCGGAAGCCACATCACATAATACCCAAATTGCATTTGAAGAAGGATCGGTAAATGTGAGTGGTGGATAAGCTGCGTTAATGGCTAATACAGCATTTTGATCACTTGTAAAAAAGTTATTAGCCTGGTAGCTTCCTAAAACGGGTTCGTTCAGAATCTTCTTACAACTGCTTACCAGGGGAACTAAAAGCGCTATTTTCCCGAAGGAAACTATAAAATCTTTGCGTTGCATAACTCTAATTATTTTAAGTAAATTAAAAATCAATGTTTATTCCTGCAGTAAAAGTCCTTGCAGACGGATAGGTACCCCAGTCAATTCCTACAGCTCTGACACCATCATTCAGCGCATTGTTGCTGATATACATTTCGGGGTCAAGTCCCTGATATTTTGTAAAAGTCAGAAGGTCCTGGGCACTCACAAAAAACCTGACAGAAGTTACTTTGAGCCTCGAAGTGGCCCGGCTACCTAATGTATAACCGGCCTGAATATTTTTCAATCTCAAATAAGAGCCACTTTCCAAAAACCGGGTCGAGGGTTGCTTATTATTCGTGGCTCCTGTCCATGATAAACGGGGCAGAGTATTAGAAGTTCCCGGTCCATGCCAGCTTTGAGCGGCCGTTTCTTCCGTGATATTAAATGGTCTGTAAAACCCTTCTATATCAGTCATTACCTGGTCATAAATTTTATTACCATATACACCTTGTAAGAAAAGGCTTAAATCAAAATCCCCATAGCCGACGGATCCGGTGAAGCCATAAGTTATTTTAGGGATTGGACTCCCAACGAAGGCCCTGTCATTCTGATCAATCACTCCATCGTGATTAATATCTTTAAATTTGACATCACCCGGTTGGATATTAGGTCCCTGATAGGCAGATGTAATTACATCAAGGGGAGTTTGGAAAATTCCTTCGTCTTGTAATAAATAAAATTCTCCAACCGGCTCTCCAACAGTAGTAAGCGTGGCATAATAATTATTATCTATTCTCCCACCGGGGATTGGTTTACCGCCGGCAAGAGAAAGGACCTTATTATGCAACGTCGAAAAATTCCCTGTTACATCATACCTGAATTTGCTCCCCATATATCCCCGGTAGCTTAATTGTAATTCCAACCCGTTATTCCTCACCTTTCCTGCATTTTCAGTAGGACTGCCAGCGCTTCCTGCACTGCTGGGTTCAGGAATAGACAATAGCATGTTAGAAGTATTTTTGATAAAATAATCAGCAGTTAATTGCAATGCATCGTTAAAGAATCCTGCATCTAAGCCCACATCGGTTTGAGTGCTTGTTTCCCATTTCACATTCGAATTACCTTTGGATGTTATGGTATAGCCTTCAGTAGGTGCTCCTCCAAAAGGATAATAGAACCCGCCTGAAATCAGGGATGCATAGGGGTAATTCCCAATATTTTGATTTCCTAATTGGCCTAAACTAAATCTCAATTTTAACTGAGAAATTTGCTTTATTTTCTTTATAAAATTTTCCTGGTCCAGGCGCCATGCTGCAGAACCGGAATAGAAATTACCATACTGGTCTGTGGGGGAAAGGCGGGAAGATCCATCCCTTCGCATATTGAAGTTGACCAAAAGTTTATCATTATAAGAATATCCGATCCTTCCAAAAAGCGAGAACAGGCCCCAATGTGACTCATTACCTCCGTCCAATTGATTAGCTAATCCATTATCGAGAAATTGGAAATCAGGGCTCTGATTAACAAAAGTGGTCCTTGATGCAGACATGGCTTTAATATCATCTTTAATTGCTTCAGAGCCTACCAGGATATTGAATAAGTTTTTACTGTTAATGTTGAATCTGTAAGCAGCAGTATTTGTCCAATTATAATTAAATTCATTTGTTGATGATTGGGCAAGACTATTGGGTGAATTTATAAAACGATCTATTCCCCATGTGGGAAAGAATTGCCTATAAAAGTTCAGGGCCAGGTTAGTACCAATTTCAGTTTTTAAGGTAAGTCCTTCAGCAGGATTAACTTCCAGATAAGCATCCCCGAGCAATGCATAATCATTAAGATTCCTGTCAAAAGCATCTGCAAAACCAACCGGATTATATCCATCCCCAAAAAAAGTCGGAGGATTAGGTAAATCAACAAACTGGCCCTCTTTATTATAGACCGGTGTAGCGGGAACCCTGAATAAAGCATACCTGACCACACTTGCTCCCGGATTCCCTGCACCATAACCATCTCCTGATGAACCAACCTGTCTGGTCTTCGAGTAAGTTAAATTCAGGTTAGTTCCAATAGTGATCCACCTGGAAGGGCTGCTGGTAAGTCCGCTCAGAATATTCAGCCTTTCATAGGAAGAATTTTTGATTAAGCCGTCTTGCTTAAAATACGTACCTGAAACATTATACTGCGATTTATCGTTTCCACCACTTATAGATAAATGAGTATTGCTTATCAGAGCGGGTTTTAAAATCTCCTTTAACCAATTGACGTCAGGTAATGTATCCAACATTCCCAGGGGGATTACAGGTCTTCCATCTGCATTGGCAGCAATATTATAAGCATTAACATATTGCTTTGTATCCGCCATCTTGATAAGATGCCCTCTGGCCTGAATACCCGTATAATTACTAAAACTGATTTTTGTCTTTCCGGGCTGACCATGTTTAGTTGTAATAATCACTACACCGTTAGAGGCTCTGGCTCCATAAATAGCGGCAGATGCTGCATCTTTCAATATGTTTATACTTTCAATATCATCCGGCGAGATGTTGTTTATTCCGTTTGTGGTAGGCACACCATCTATGATATATAATGGGTCATTGTCATTAATAGTACCCACTCCCCTGATTCTGACGGCAATACCATCTCCGGGCGCTCCTGTTTGTTCAGTGATAGCGACACCTGCTGCTTTTCCCTGCATTATATAAGCGGCACCTCCTACCGGGATACTTTTTATATCAGAGGAATTAATTACTGAAATGGCTCCTGTTAAATCTTTTTTCTTCTGAGTTCCATATCCCACTACTACCAATTGATTTAACTCAGACACGGATGGCTTCAAAACAATATTAATATACGTCTTTCTGTTCACCGCTATTTCCTGCGTCTGGTATCCAATATAAGAAACTATCAATACTGCATCCTCAGGGACGGTGATCGAATAATTACCCATTGCATCCGTCACCCCGCCGGTGCTTCCGTTTTTGACTTTAATCGTTACGCCTGCCAGTGGATTTCCTTTTTCATCCGTTACTTTTCCGCTTAGTTGAACAGGTTGTAAAATTTCCGGCTTCGGATCATCAATCGTAGGTTTTTTGGTAACAATAATCGCTTTATCCATCAGCACATAAGTAAAAGGCTGATTGTCAAAGCAGGTTTCAAGCACGTGCTTCAGCGGGATATGATCCGCATCTATACTTACTTTCCTGGCATCATGCAAGATATCATACGTATAAACGAACTGATAGCCCGTTTGCCGGTAAATGTCTTCAAATATTTTTTCTATTGAAGCATTTTTTTTCTTCAAGGTAACTTCCTGTGCAAAGCTTTTGGCGCTAAGCTGCAGACAGGTAACGGTTAAAAGCAGTACGATAAGCTTCATAACCAGGAGATTTTTTTTAGTCAGCAACCGCTTACATAGTGGAGCCTTGCTGTAATCATTTAAATGCATAACTTGCAGCGTCTGCCTAACCGGCAGACAGGTTTGGATGCTAAAAGAATATCTTCTCAGAGATTTTTTTATTCAATCCGGACTTCAGCCGTTCCGCCTGATCGCGGGACGGTTTTCTTTTATGGTCCGATAATTTGAATTTAAGTAGCTATATTTTCATTCATGGCGTAAAAGTTTTACTGTTTATTTAATGTTTCATTCACTTTGAAATTCGTTATTCATCATTTTCCATGCCCGTACTGAATCCACATCGCCTTCATCATTAGAAATCAATATCCCACATTCATTAGAAATCAATATCCCACATTACTTTAAAAGATTATTGCTTCACCATAACTACGTTCCCTTCGACTTTAAAATGTATTTCTCCAGTCGCAGACAGCATATCCAGGATTTGCGAAATATTATTATTCCTGTTCATGATAGCGCCGAAGTATTGATTTTTTAATCCCGGTTCATAAACTACCCTGATATTATACCATCTGGCTAATTGCGTCATGATAGATTGAATATCTGCTTTGTCAAAGCGGAAATACCCGTTTTTCCATGCAACAGCCTGGGCTATATCTGCATCTGGATTTATATCAAGCCGATCCTGTTTATTCCATAATGATTGCTGGCCCGGATCCAAAACCAGGTTCTTCCCACCGGCTTCCACTTGTACTTTCCCTTTTATCAGAGATGTAATTATTTCCGCATCATCCGTATAAGCTTCCACGTTAAATTCCGTTCCTAATACTTTTATATCTTGTCCGGAAGTCTTTACAATAAACGGATGATTGACATCAGTTGCCACTTCAAAGTATGCCTCCCCTGATAAGGAAACCGTTCTGGTTCCGCCCTGAAACAGAGACGGGTACCTTAATTCAGAACCGGCATTCAGCCAGACTTTGGTACCATCCGAAAGCATTACACTATACGTTCCACCCAAGGGGGTAGTCAATACATATTGGACAGGCGCAATATTTCCAACGGTTAAAGCACCGTTCTGGATCTGCACATGGTTGCCACCTAAGGTAAATGAAGTATCATTTGCATTTAATCTAACCTGTTGATTACCTGCCTGCAAAATGGCTTTAGTGCCGCCGGGCTTCACATCATTTTTAAACATGGATTCCGATGCAAGCCTGTGTTTTATAAGATCACCCTTTTTCTCTTTATTCGTAATCAAAAACAAGCCTCCGGAAGCCATAAGTAAAACCGCTACAGCAGCAGCCACCTTGTACCAAACCCACTTTCTTATGGCAGGTTTCTCTCTTTTGATTTTCTTTATTACACTTTGGAACATTCTCTCCCAATCCACTTCTGTAAAGGATATTTCATTTTTAGTGCCGAGCAATTGAAAAATATGATTCTTTAAGACATGGTCATCTTCAGCCATCATTGCCCATTCGAATAATTCTTTTTCTTCGGCCTCTGTAGCCGTATGATCCGTATAAACCTTTAGCAGATAGTACAGTCTTTCTTCCTCTGAATATGACATAAAAAGATACTTTTTGAACAGGTCTTTAAAGTAAGAGTGTCAAAAAGAAAAGATGTACTACAAGAAGAATAAAGAATTTTTGGATGTTGAATAACAATTAACATGTGAAGGATATCAGCAATATTATTATCATCACTTTGTTAAAATGCTCGCGGATATATTTTGTAGCTCTTAAAAGATGGTTCTTGACGGTATTGGGGGAAATGTGCATCCTGTGAGCAATTTCCTCCCTGCTCAGCCCTTCTTCTTTACTTAGGTAATAAACGAGTTGTTGTTGTTCCGGTAAGCGATGCAGGATAGACTGAATCCGTTGGTTAGCCTCTTTCTCTTCTAACTTCTCTTCAATAATATTTTCGCTTTCCACGACTCTTTCAGCAATCATCTGTTTCATTCTCATTTCCAAAGCTATCTTTTTAAATCTTGCTGAAATCGCATTGTAAACAATAGTAAATAAATAAGAAGGGGGATTTTCAACTGTTGCCAACAATGCCCGCCGCATCCAAAGTGAGACAAAGACTTCCTGTACAATTTCTTCTGCTTCATCAGGGGAGCGGGTCATTTTTAAGGCAGCAGCAAAAAAACGTCCTTTGTAGAGATCAAAAACCTCCCTGAAAGCCCTTTCGTCGCCTTTCGATATCCGTTGCAATAATTCTTTTTCGTGTAAATTGTCTATAGCCAACCGGAAATGATTTGGCTACAAAAGTAGAAATAATAAATAACAGCTCAATTTTCTGCTAAACAGTCAATTTTATCACTTACTCTCTGCCTGCATGTTTCAGATCATCATTTAAAGGATCCATCTTCGGCATGATAAGGTGAACGATCAGTAAACAGATAAGATACATACTACCGGCGATCAGGAAGGCAAAAAAGAATCCGGTTTTAGTACTGTTATCTAATACATGGCCTAATGCGAAAAAGGCCAGGATACTGGCTGCCGCACCCACCATGCCTCCAATGCCGACCACCGAAGCAGTAGCTTTTTTAGGAAATACGTCCGATACTAAAGTAAATACATTGGCTGACCATGCCTGATGTCCGCCGGCGGCTAATCCGATAAGCAGCACGGAAATCCATTGATCATTTGTTTGCGTAGCAAAAATTACCGGCATAATAATAATACTGCAGATAAGTAAAGTTATTTTCCTGGCTTTATTAATCCGCCATCCTTTCTTAATAAACGTGGAGGAAAGCCATCCTCCGAAAATACTTCCTGCATCCGCCATTAAATAGATAATAATAAGCGGCAGGGCCAGACCTTTCAACTGGAGATTAAATTTATCATGCAGGAAAATACTGCCCCAGAAAAGATAAAACCACCATACAGAATCTGTAATTTTAGCGATGGCAAATGCCCAGGTTTCTTTTACGGGCAACACGCTGCCCCAAGGGATCCTCTGCACCGTTTCTTTTACGGAGTCGCTGAGAATATAATTCAATTCACCTTCTTTCACTTTAGCATGCACATCGGGACGGCGGTAAGTTCTCCACCATAAAATGACCCATATTGTACTCAAGCTGAAAGTAATATAAAAAGAATAACGCCAGTTTGTTCCGTCATTCCTCACAAATAAGGGAAGTATCAGAGGAATTAAAGTAGCGCCCACATTGGTACCCGCATTAAATATCCCCGTAGCCAATGCCCTTTCTTTTTTGGGAAACCATTCTGCCACCGTTTTAATACAGGCAGGAAAATTGCCGGATTCTCCGATACCTAAACCAAACCGTGCTACTGCAAATCCAATCCATCCCATAGCCTTTGTTACAAACGAATGTGCCAGACTGAAAATCGCCCAAATAACAATAGATAAGGTATAGCCGATCCTTGTCCCTAATTTATCAATAATCCCTCCCATCACCAGCATACCAATAGCATAAGCAAACATAAATGCTTCAGTTATATATCCGTATTGCGCATTTGTCCAATGAAAAATATGTTCCTGCAAGGTAGGCGCTAACACCCCGATAATACTGCGATCCATATAGTTAATAGTGGTCGCCATAAATAACAACGCAAGAATGCGCCATCTGAATCCGCTGATTTGTGTTTTCGCCATGCTACAATCCTTTTCGGGCTAATGAGATAGTTTGAAATACGCGTTGTGTCATTTCTTTTATTTCGGAATAAGCTCTCCTTTCCAATAAACTTTTACTTACTAATTTACTCCCCATGCCCACCGCACATACACCGGATTTAAACCAGTCCCGCAAATTCTCCCTGTCCACATCCACGCCTCCTGTCGGCATAAATAGAAGATCGGGGAATATAGGCCGTATGGCAGATACAAATCCCGGTCCTAATAAATCTCCGGGGAAAATTTTGATCATCTGTGCGCCCATAGTTTCCGCCCTGATAATCTCCGATGGCGTCATACAACCGGGTATCCAAAGCAGCTTGTGCGCATCGACTGCCTTAGCTACCTCTTCAACTAAGCCCGGGCTCACAATAAAATCAGCGCCGGCTTCAATAAAATCTTCCGCCGCCTTTTTACTTTTGATGGTTCCCGAACCCAGGTACATTTCCGGCAATTCGTCGTCACAAACCTTTCGAAGCGCTTTAAAATTCTCTAAGGCCTCTGCTCCCCTATTGGTAAATTCTACATTCCGGATACCACCTTCATACAACACTTTCAGCACATTCACACATACCTCAGGATCTTTATGAAAAAACAAAGGCAGCACCCCCTGATCAGGAATAAGCTTCATTAAATTTTCTTTCTTCGACATATATTTTTTTATGTTTAAAGTTTAATGTTTGATCGTTTAATGTTTAATATTCAATGCTTGTTTATGATCTATAACGTGGAACATGGAACCCGAAACCTGAAACAAGCAACCAGATCACCGCTGCACCCTCCCCGATGCATCTCCCTTCATCAGAGTCGTTACATCAGATAAGGTGGCATGATTCAGATCACCGGGTATGGTATGTTTCAATGCTGAAGCCGCCACACCGAATTCTGCTGCATCTTTCATGCTCATGCCGGTCACCAGCCCATAGATAAATCCGCTGGCAAAAGAATCTCCGCTTCCTACTCTGTCCACAATCCGTACCTCATATTTTCTGCTATGATAAAATTCCTTGCCGTCGTAAACTAAGGCGCTCCATCCATTATCGGATGCGCTGTAACTTTCTCTTAAAGTGGATGCAATGTATTTAAAATGAAATTTCTCTTTCATTTGCTGAAATACATCCTTGTATCCTTCAAGATTCAACTGCCCTTTGGTGACATCCGTATTTTCGCTTTTAAATCCCAAAGTCGTCTCTGCGTCCTCCTCGTTACCAATACATACATCTACATATTGACAAAGATTGGTCATTATTTCCCGTGCTTTTTCTTTGCTCCACAATTTCTTACGGTAATTCAGATCAATGCTGGTAGTAATACCTTTCTTTTTGGCAGTCTTCAAAGCTGCCTCTGCCAGTACAGCGGCTTTATCACTCAATGCCGGTGTGATACCGGTAGTATGAAACCAGACTGCACCATCCAGTATTCTGTCAAAATCAAAATCGCTTGTTTCTGCTTCCGCCACAGAAGCGCCGGCACGATCATATATTACCTGGGAAGCCCGCATAGAAGCGCCTGTTTCCAAAAAATAAATACCCAATCGCTTCCCTCCCCTCGCAATAAACTGTGTGTCCACTCCATACCTGCGAATATGATTGATGGCAGATTGTCCGATCGCGTTATCCGGAACTTTAGTGACAAAAGTGCCCTGCAATCCATAATTGCACAAAGCCACCGCCACATTGGCTTCTCCGCCACCATAAGTAACATCAAAGCTGTCCGCCTGCACAAAACGCTCATATCCGGGAGTGGACAAACGCAACATAATCTCTCCGAGAGTGACAATCTTTTTTGACATATTTTAATTAATTTTTACAATGACATAATATTTTTAATAACGAATAACGAACAATGATTAACGATTAACGATTTAAGAAGTAAAAAACCACTTCTTCGTCATTCGATGTTTGTTATTCGATATTCATTATTCAACATTCTTTTACCCCCAGCCAAAATACTCTTTCGCATTATTATAGCATATATCCTGAATGATCTTCCCTGTCCATTTTTCATCATCGGGTATCAATCCTGCTTCCATATCTTTCCCAAAGATATTGCATAATAATCTTCTGAAATATTCATGCCGCGAATAAGAAAGAAAACAGCGTGAATCTGTCAACATACCAACAAAACAACTCAGAATACTCATGTTGGATAATACATTGATCTGCTTTTCCATACCATCCAACTGATCCAAAAACCACCACGCAGCGCCAAATTGTATTTTACCTTTTCCTGGACCTTCATTGAAATTGCCCGTCATGGTGGCAAAAATTTCATTATCCGCCGGATTCAGGTTATACAAAATGGTTTTGGTAAGTTCTCCCGTCTGATCCAATTTATCAAACAAAGCAGCCAGTCCCGAAGCATGACGGAAATCGCCAATAGAATCGCAACCGGTATCAGGACCAAATTCTTTCAATTTACCGCTGTTTGTATTTCTCAGGGCCCCTAAATGAAACTGTTGTACCCAACTTTTTTCATGGTAAATTTTGCAAAGATGAAATAACACATAACCTGCATAATTATCTTGCATTACGCCGGATAATACACTGTCATCGCCTTTCAACACCTGAATGAAATGATCATTAATAGCTTTCTTATCTTTTTCATCAAACGCAGGAATATACTTTAATCCGTGATCTGCCAGCCTTCCTCCATGCTGATGAAAATGATCAACCCTTTGCTGTAAAGATTGCAGTAAGCTGTCAATATCCTTAATAGGTATATCAGAGACTTTTGACAGCCTGTTAATATAATTCCTGAAAGAATCTCCGTCTCCGATCTGAAGCGCTTTATCCGGCCTGAAGGCGGGAATTACTTTAACGCTGAAATCAGATTTCCGAATCACTTCATGATAATGCAGATCATCGCACGGATCGTCGGTGGTGCAAACGGATTTCACATTAAAATGCTTTAACAATCCCTGCGCGGAAAAGCCCGGTTTCTGCAATAGCTTATTGCAATGATCATAAATATTCTTCCCATTGGTTTTACCCAACAGATCAGTTATACCAAAAGGGTCTTTTAACTCCAACTGTGTCCAGTGAAACAAGGGATTGCGGACTGTATAAGGCACAATTTCCGCCCAATGCAGAAATTTTTCTTCATCAGATCCTTCACCGGTAATATATTTTTCATCCACCCCCAGCGTACGCATAGCACGCCATTTATAATGATCCCCGCGCAGCCAGAGATCAGTAAGGTTTTTAAAAGTATAATTATCCGCTATCTGCTGAACCGGCAAATGACAATGATAATCTATGATGGGCATCTTTCCGGCATACTCGTGATAAAGTCTTTTTGCTGTTTTGTTTTGCAATAAAAAATCTTCTCCAATAAAGCTTTTTTTATTTTCCATTCTTTTTCCAGAGTTTTTTCGTCAATATTAATAACAAAAGCTACCTTCTGCAACAATTCCAGGCTATTTATTTACGCAATCGTTCCCGAAACGTCAATCATCAATTGTCAATTATCAATCGTCAATAGTGAATCGTGAATCGTCAAACCTGGAACATGAAACATTCAGACACTCAAACCTTTAGTTATCCCCATTTCCAATCCCCGTAATTCGGCTAATCCACGCAATCTGCCGATAGCAGAGTATCCGGGATTTGTCTTTTTCTTCAAATCATCTAACATCTGATGTCCGTGATCCGGTCTGAAGGGTATGGGCTCTTTTCTTTTCTGTTGTATAAGAACTAATTCTTTCATTACACCATACATATCCACGTCTCCTTCCAGATGATTAGCTTCATAAAAACTGTGATCGGGTTCCTTGGTCACATTTCTTAAATGCACGAAATAGACGCGTTCGCCGACTGCTTTAATGATCTGAACAAGATCATTTTGTTTGCCTGCACCTAATGAACCGGTACAAAAACAGATCCCGTTTGGTTTCCTGTCCACGGTTTTAATGATATATTGCAAGTCGCTCAATGAGCTGACAATGCGTGGCAAACCCAGGATAGAAATCGGCGGATCATCCGGATGAATGGTCATATTAATATGATATTCCTCACAAGTATCCATAACTGAAGAAAGAAAATAAACAAGATTTTCTTTTAATCCCTCCCTGCCAAGATGTGTGTAAGTTTCAATGCTTTTAGAAAGCGCTTCTATTGTTACACTTTTTTCTCCCGGAACGCCCATCAGGATATTTTCAGTAAGTATTTCCTTTTGCTTTTCATTTATTGATTGAAAACGCTTCTTCGCTTTCCTTTGAGTTTCTTCATGATAATCTTTTTCCGCCCCTTTTCGTTTTAATAAATATAAATCAAAAACAGCCAGATCAGTCCAATCGAAACGCAAAGCCTTTGCGCCGTCTTGTACTTCATAATCCAGTTGCGTACGGGTCCAGTCCAACACCGGCATAAAATTATAACATACGGTATGTATGCCGCAATCAGCCAGGTTACGCAGGGTTTGATTATATTTAGCCAAGTATTTTTTATAATCGCCGCTTCGCGTTTTAATCTCTTCATGCACGTTCACACTTTCTACTACATCCCATTGCAGCCCTGCGGATTCCACCTGTTCCTTGCGCTTTTTGATCTCTTCCACACTCCATAATTCTCCATGCGGAATATGATGCAAAGCAGTGACAATACCTTTAGCGCCCGCCTGCCTGATATCCTGCAGGCTAACCGGATCACCCGGCCCATACCAACGCCATGTTTGTAATAACATATTTTATTAATTAAAATTCCGAATTTCAAATAAATTTCAAATTCCGAAACTATTTATGCATTCATTTTTTATGTTTTGAATTTTGGATTTTTGAACTTGGTATTTATTTGTGATTTGTCTTTTGGTCTTTAATATTTGCTTGCGTTACACTCCCGAATAAGCATTAAACCCTCCGTCCACCAGTACGGTTTCACCATTCACAAATTTAGAAGCATCGCTCATCAGCCATATAACCGTTCCTGTGAGCTCCTCCGGCAATCCCAAACGTCCGAAAGGAGTATGGGTTATAAATTTCTGCGTCCTTTCCGCATAACTGCCGTCTTTATTCAAAAGCAAATCTTTATTTTGAACAGTCAAAAAAACCCCGGGCGCCAGGGCATTTATCCTCATCCCGTCTCCGTAACGCTGGGCCAATTCGACAGCCATCCACCGCGTATAACTTTCAATAGCTGCCTTTGCCACAGAATATCCTAAGACTCTCGTTAACGGCCTTTGTGCTGCTAAGGAAGAAATATTTAAAATGACTCCTTTCTTATACCTCGACATTTCTTCTGCAAAGATCTGAGTAGGGATCACCGTCCCGTACAGGTTCAAATCTACAGCCTTTTTAATATCTTCCGTCTTTACTGAAAAAAGATCCTGGTCAGGAGAAATAACCGCGCCCGGCACATTACCCCCGGCCGCATTGATCAATCCGTCAATCTTTTCCCAGCGTTGCAATATTTCTGTTTTCGCACGATGCACCTGCTCTTCATCCAATACATCCGCAATAACGGGTAAAGCCTCGCCCCCCGCCTCCCGGACAGATCGCGCCCTTTCATTCGCTCTATCTTTATTTCTGCCGATGATGGCCACCTTTGCTCCTGCAGATGCCAGAGACTCTGTAAAAGCCCCTCCCAAGACTCCTGTGCCACCGGTTACCACTATTACTTTTCCTTTTAACGAAAATTGTTCTAATGCATTCATTTCTGTAATGATATCTTTAATTTTTAACTTTTGAAAGAAAACGTTTGCATAAAGGTATAAAATTACTTTTTATTGCAAAATTTATTCATCAGAAATCTTAAGTAGTCTCCCTGACAATTAATTTGGCCGGCGTAACAGATTCTACGGGTTTTTTGGGATAATTTCTTGTATGGATCAGATCCAGCATGGCTTTGGCGGTCTTCTCACCCATTTCTGCCGGGAACTGCTCTATGGAAGAGAGAGCAGGCGAAATAATCTCAGTGCGCGGATCGTTGGAATAACCTAATATCTTCAATTCCTGCGGAACCTTAATACCGGCCTTTTTTGCATATTGCAAAGTAACAATAGCCGTAGTATCATTGGCACAAAATACACCATCGGGAAATGGTTTCCTGCTGAACATCTTCTTACAGGTAGCTTCTGCATTGGCAACCGTCAACTCATGGGAAAAAAATCTGCTTTTCTTTAATGGTACTTTCGCTTTCTTCAATGCTGATTTCAATCCCTCCAAACGATCCTGGTATAAATTACAGGAAAGAACGCCATTGATGAACGCAATATCCTTACAACCCCTCTCTAACAAATGTTTTCCCCCCATATAGCCTCCTTCGAAATCATCCCCTCGGATAATATGTGCAGGGAAATTCCTGGGGACGCGATCATAAAAAACCAGCGGGATCTGATTATCCGTAAAGATCTTAAAATGGGAAAAGTCAGTGGTGTACATAGTGCAGGAGACAATAAGCCCTTCTACCCTGGAGCCATACAGCACATTGACCAATTCGGTCTCCTGCTTATAAGAATCGTTGGACTGGCAAACTATCAGTTCAAAGCCCATGCTGTGAATCGTATTTTGAATAGCCGTGATAACCGCTGATTGAAAATACATGGAAATACGAGGGACAATCAATCCTATAATGTTAGAATGGCTGTTCCTGAGTCCTGCTGCCAGCGTATTACGCCTGTATCCCAATCTGGCAGCCACCTTTTTCACTTTGTCCTTCGTATCCTGACTGATAAACGGGTGATCTTTCAATGCTCTGGAAACGGTGGATGGCGCCACTCCCAATTCCCTGGCTATGTCCACAATGGTGCTGGCTGAACCTTTTGGCATTTTGATGATGGAATAAGAATGAGGTTTATTTTAAAACCCGCTAAAGATACAATATGAATTGCATTTTCAAAAAGATTATGTAAATTACCACCGTTATACCGGCAACCAAATCCGCCTGAAATGTACCCGGAGCTTGAAGAGTAAAGCATCTGTGATCTCTGATTGATGATTTCTGATCCTTGTTTTTTACTAAGTAAAACAGTAATCAATAAAATGTACCACTTTAGGAAAGGTATTCTATATAAAAAAAGCATTTTTCAATGGCGGTATCAATACCTGATCACCTTCTCCCTGCTATTTCTCCTTCCTGATTTTTTATTTGCACAATCTCTGCATGACCGTATCAGCAGCGCTATTCAGCAATTTACATCCGATGCGCAAATGCGACATGCCATCACTTCTATCACTGTGTTGAATACCCGCACGGGTGAGGAAATTTACGAACTGAATAATTCCGCAGGGTTGGCGCCTGCATCCTGTCAGAAGACAATTACATCTGCCACAGCCTTTTATCTGTTGGGTAAAGATTTCAGATACCACACCTTATTATTTTATTCAGGGAAAATACACGACCATGTTTTACATGGAGATATTATTATCGCAGGCAGCGGCGATCCTATGTTGGGTACCTGGCGATATCCCGATACTAAAATGGAAGTTATATTAAGTGAATGGATCAACGCCATAAAAAGGGCGGGTATTCACGAAATTGACGGAAGGATCATCGGAGATGCCGGGGCTTTTGATACCCAAATGCCGCCCGGCGGATGGATATGGCAGGATATGGGAAATTATTACGGAGCCGGAGCTTCCGCGCTTACCTGGCACGAAAATCAATATGACCTCCATTTGCTGCCGGGGAACATAACCGGAAGCTCCGTCAAAATTGTCAGGGTTGATCCACCTTTGTTCAATATGCATTTTATCAATGAATTAAAAACAGGTAAGCGCGGAAGCGGAGACCAGACCTATATTTATAATGCACCTTATTCTCATTTTGCTTACCTCCGGGGCACCGCTCCTGAAGACAATAAACAATTTACAGTTTCCGGATCAGTACCTGATCCGGCCCTTTTTTGTGCGTATTGCTTACAGCAGGCTTTAAAGCAAAAAGGAATAACAGTTTTACAAAAAGCCACTACTACCCGAATCATGAGATTGGAAAATACAATGATTCCTACGGGAAAAGTACAAATAGATGATCATGTTTCACCCACTTTGGACAGCATTACCTATTGGTTCTTACATCGCAGTATTAATCTTTATGGAGAACAATTAATTAAGACAATTGCATTACATGAAAACGCAACTGTTTGTACAGATACCGGCGTGGCTATTCTGAAAAGATTCTGGCAACAAAAAGGAATTGATCCGGCAGCCCTCAATATGTTCGATGGCAGCGGATTATCTCCGGAAAATCGTGTCACTACAAAGGCAATGGTTCATGTATTATTTTCAGTCAGACAAGAACCATGGTATCAAACCTATTTCGATTGCCTGCCTATGATCCATAACATCAGAATGAAAAGCGGTCACATTAATAATGTTTGTTCTTATGCAGGATTTTTGACCGCAGGTGACGGGACACCCGTTATTTTTTCATTCATAGTAAATAATTATGACGGGTCAACAAGTGATGTACAGGATAAAATGTGGAGAGTACTGGACGATATAAAAAAATAAAATCATGAATCCGATTAAAACCGCCAAAGACCAATACGACGAATACAGCCGGAAAATGCAAAAAATAGCCGATGTACGCAATGCGGCTGCCATGATGGAATGGGATATGGAAACCTATCTCCCCGAAAAAGGGAATGATATACGCGGCAAGCAATTAGCTACACTCAGGGGTATAGCACATGAATGGTTTGCCGAAGATACGTTAGGCGAACTATTGCTATCGTTATCCGAATCAGACGGGTTGGATGAAATACAGCATAAAAATATTCTTCGCACCAAAGAAGATTATGACAAGAATAAAAAATATACTCCTGAATTCATACAGGAATTATCCATGACCACTTCCGGGTGTTACCACGCCTGGATAAAAGCAAGAAAGGAAAACAATTATACAACCTTTGAACCGCTGCTGAATAAAATGATCGCGCTCAAAAAGAAGGAAGCAGGATTATTAGGTTACCGGGATCATCCTTATGATGCCTTAGTAAACGACTTTGAGAAAGGCGCTCATGTAAAAATGCTCGATGTCATATTTAAGGATGTAAGAAAGGAATTGAAGACTTTTTTGGAAAAGATCCTTACCACTCATACTGCAGACAATAAGGTTCTTTATCAGCATTTCGATAAAAATAAACAATGGGAATTCGGATTAACCGTATTAAAAAATATGGGATTTGATTTTTCTTCCGGCCGCCAGGATATTTCCGAACATCCTTTTACTACCAGCTTTAACAGTCATGATGTACGCATAACTACCCGGATAGATGAAAA
Organism: Chitinophagaceae bacterium; assembly: GCA_004322015.1. Taxonomy (GTDB): domain Bacteria; phylum Bacteroidota; class Bacteroidia; order Chitinophagales; family Chitinophagaceae; genus FW021-bin31. Next base: position 741 of record SCQT01000212.1, on the reverse strand, counting down.
TGATTTTGCCAATATGTTATGGAGCTGTATTCATGAAGGCGGCCATGCGCTTTATGAACAGGGATTGCCCGCAACACAATATGGATTGCCCTGTGGGGAAGCGGCTTCCTTAGCTATTCATGAATCTCAGTCCAGATTTTGGGAAAATAACATAGGAAGAAGCCTCGCATTCTGGAAACATTTTTATCCTGAACTGCAGAAACAATTCCCTGAACAATTCAGGCAGGTTGCCTTAAGAGGTTTTTACAGAGCCATCAATAAAGTTCAGCCATCACTTATCCGAACGGAGGCAGATGAAATCACTTATCATTTTCACATCATGATCCGTTATGAACTGGAAAAAAGACTCATCGGAGGGGAACTACATACGAAAGACATCAGAGAGGCATGGAATGAAATGTACCTTCAATATCTTGATATTAAAGTACCCGATGATAAATCGGGTGCATTACAGGATATACACTGGTGTCATGGCAGCTTTGGGTATTTCCCGACTTATTCATTAGGCAGCTTTTATGCGGCTCAGTTTTTCCATCAGGCGGATCAGGCTCTTCCCGGTTTAAGAAATAAAATTGAGTCAGGAGATTTAAAAGCTATCTTACACTGGTTGAGAGAAAACATTCACCAATATGGGAGAATGTATGAGGCTAATGAGCTATGTGAGAAGGTTACAGGAGAAAAACTGGATTTTAAATATTTTATGAATTATGTGAAGGAGAAATATAAAGAAATCTATGATCT
>SCQT01000211.1 GCA_004322015.1 Chitinophagaceae bacterium | reverse complement strand
GAGGATATCCAGGTCGGTGTTTCCTCGGCACATGCCAAGACGGATACGGAAATAGCTGAGGCAGTGCTCAATGCGCTCAAATGGCATACGGCTGTCCAGGAGGAAAAAATAAAAATTAAAGTGGACAATGGCAATGTGACGCTTACAGGTGAGGTGGATTGGGACTTTCAGCGCAGTAATGCCAGGAAAGCCATAGAAGGATTGACGGGAGTGCGGTCTATAACCAATTTAATTAAGGTCAATTCAAAAATAACGCCGGCCGGTATTCAGAGGAAAATTGAAAGCGCCTTCCAGCGCGCCGCTTCCATTAATTCCAGGAAGGTAAAGGTAGATGTGAAAGGCAGCAAGGTTATCCTGTCTGGAACTGTCACTTCCCTTGCAGAGAAAGAGGAAGCAGAGGCTTCCGCATGGAATGCCGAGGGAGTAACTGAAGTGGAAAGTAATCTGGATATCATGTTGCCGGAATACATCGGGTATTCCGACTTTTGAACCCGGATTTTGTAGTTGGCTGCAAAATTCAGGTTAAAAGGTGATTATATGAGAACGCTGTTTTATTTTCAGCATGCTAATGGGAAATACGGCCGGGCATCTTCTGTGTGCTGGTAATACATCCGGGCATACTAAGGAAAAGCTTCACCTTATGCCCCCATATTCTATATGCTTGATAAATTGCCCGGCTTATTTCCCTTTTAATAAGTAATCTTTTTCAGTTTGATTTTTATAGTATAGCTTTGAAAAGATAACTTAAACCAAATTGCCTGAAAGAGCATTAATTCTGAAGAAGAGAAACGTAATTTTTAATTTTAACAATAGCTGCAAGATGCTGGGTATACTGAATGAACAAAGGATCTATGACCTCCTGGAAAACAGTATTATAGGGCGCCTCGGATATACGGATGGTCACAGGATATACATCATCCCCATTTCATTTCTCTTTTATAACAGGAAATATATTATAGCTCATTCCAGGGAAGGGCAAAAGATTGAAATATTCCGTAAAAACCCCGACGTATGCCTCGCCGTAGATAAGATTGATAATCTGAGTAACTGGGAAAGCATCATATTATGGGGAAAGTATGATGAAATAACTGACCAGAGGGAAAGATATTACGCCTTGGACCTGTTGATCAGAAAAATATATAAACATAAATTAAGAGAAGAACAAACGGCCCCTGATCAGCTTGCAATAGAGGAGTCGTCCATATTGCCCGACAGGGAAAAAACGATTGTGTACCGCATCCGGATAGAAAAAATGTCAGGAAGATTTGAACGCAGCGGCGATTGATTTTGTTCCTGTATCCTCCCTTGAAACGATAGGAAAAGCAAAAGAGGTGCATCCTAGATTTTCCATTTCTTAACCAGAGGCTTCAATAGAGGTGTGAAGGGGGAGGTTAAGTCCGAACGACCTTGCAATCTTTGAAAACGAATCAAAGAAGCGTTGGCCAGAAAAAACGGCGGGCCGCGCGTTGGTCCCGAATTATTCGGGAGCGGGTGGCAGCTTCGTTTTTTCTTGATTTTTTGGTTCTTTTTGATCAAGCAAAAAGATTCTGTGTTAAATCCCAAATAATTTTTTATTCTTTTTTATAAATTTGCCATCTATTAGGCGGCTAAAAAGC
>SCQT01000210.1 GCA_004322015.1 Chitinophagaceae bacterium | reverse complement strand
TCGGTTCTAATGAATTAGTCCGGGTATAGCTCGATAGGCAAAAGATAATAATGACACAAGCTGCTACAATCGTGTAAAATCGCTTTATCACTCAGGTACTTTAGGTTTTTTTAAAGGAAGGGTTACACTATTACATATTTTTCAGGGCCTCTTTGATCAGCATTTCCAGGCTGCCGTTATCGGGAAAAGCGGACATGACTTTCCGGATAGCGGATTCGGCAGCGGTTCTTGCAATACCAAGCGCCAGCAAAGCATTTAACGCATCGGACTGCAAGGTATTGCCTTGTTGCGCCACTAAAGTTTGCATAGCTTCCATCCTGCCCATCTTGTCTTTTAATTCCAGTATGATCCGCTTGGCCGTTTTTGCGCCGATCCCTTTGATGCCTTCCAATTGTTTTTCATTTTCGGACACAATGGCTATCCTTACTTCATCCGGCTTCAGGGAAGACAGGATCATTCTGGCAGTAGAAGCTCCTATGCCGGAAACGGATATCAATTGTAAAAAAATATTCCGTTCATTTTCTTCAAAAAAGCCGTACAGGGTATGAGCGTCTTCCTTGATGTGCAGATAAGTCAACAGCCTGCATTTTTCCAGATGCTGGATTTTTGAATAAGTATTGAGGGTGATTTGCACTTCATAACCCAAACCATTCACATCCATATATACCACGGCCGGAGATTTGTAAGTCAATTTCCCGTCTATATAAGCTATCATAAGCTGAAATAAAGATGAACCTGCCCACAAAGTAAAGAGAAATCATTGAACCAGAAAAAATTAGCATTTTCGGCTGATTGCCGTACTTTTGCACCCAAAACTATCACACATAAATTCTCCAGGAATGAATAAAATCAATGCCGCAATTACTGCTGTAGGCGGATACGTCCCCGACTATGTGCTGACGAATAAGGAATTGGAAACGATGGTGGACACCAATGATGAATGGATCAAATCACGCACCGGCATTGAAGAACGAAGGATTTTAAAAGGAAAAGAAAAAGGATCATCCGATTTAGGAGCTCCCGCTGTACAGGATCTGCTGAAAAAAAGAGGGATCTCCGCCGAAGAAATAGACCTTCTTATATGCTGCACCGCCACTCCCGATATGCTTTTTCCGGCTACAGCCAATATCATCTGCGATAAAATAGGCGCTAAAAATGCCTGGAGTTTCGACCTCTTAGCTGCCTGCTCGGGATTCATTTACGGGCTGACAACCGGTTCTAAATTCATAGAATCCGGCGCTTATAAAAAGGTAGTGGTGGTGGGAGCCGATAAAATGAGCTCCATCGTGGATTATACCGACCGGAAGACCTGTGTGCTTTTCGGCGATGCATCGGGCGCTGTTTTATTGGAACCGAACACGGAAGGTTACGGTGTGTTAGACAGTATCCTGCATACGGATGGTTCCGGCAGGGAATATCTGAGACTGAAAGCGGGCGGTTCTTTAAATCCCGCCAGCGAGGAAACCGTAAAAAATAAAGAGCATTTTATTTACCAGGAGGGAAAAACAGTGTTCAAATTTGCCGTAGTGAATATGGCCGAGGTTTCTTATGAGATCATGCAACGCAATCATTTAACGAAAGATGATATTGCCTGGCTCGTACCCCATCAGGCTAATAAACGTATTATTGATGCCACGGCTGAGCGCATGGAACTTCCCATGGAAAAAGTAATGATCAATATCCAGCGTTATGGCAATACCACCTGCGCTACCATTCCGCTGTGCCTGTGGGAATGGCAAAACCAACTGAAAAAAGGGGATAATCTCATCCTTGCGGCTTTCGGCGGAGGATTTACCTGGGGATCTGTCTGGGTGAAATGGGCGTATGACGGGAGCGGTAATTCGGTTGGTGGTAAGTAGTGGAGAGTGGCTGTTGGCTGTTGGCTATTGGCTGTTGGCCGTTGGCTTCCGAATGTTCGGAATGGCTTTGAGCTTTCGGCTTTGAGCTTTCGGCTTTCAGCTTTCAGCTTTCGGCTTTGAGCTTTCGGCTCTCAGCTTTCAGCTTTCGGCTTTCAGCTTTGGGCTTGGGGCTTTCGGCTTTTCCGGGATACCAGGGATTACTCTCCTCTAATGGTTTCCGTTTACAGGGTTCTTCATAGCCATTGACAGCCACTATGTAGGGCGAAGGTAGGGAGAAGGCAGGGAGAAGCCCCTGCTCATCCATACCTTTAGTGCGCTTTTAATAGGCTTGATCTATGCTTGATCCATGCTTAATCCCTGCTTATACCATTGTGATGCCTGCAAAAGGGGTGAAGGGAAGGCGCTATTTCTTTTTTTATAAATATCGCAAGTCTCCGGATTCTTTGATCATTTGGCTATTGGCTTCCGAATGTTCGGAATGGCCTTTGGCTATTGGCTGTTGGCTATTGGCAGTTGGCTGTTCGGAATGCGGTGGCTCCGGCACTTTTTCGGGATGCCAGGGATTAATCTCCGATAATGATCTCCGTTTACGGGGTTCTTCATAGCCATTCACAGCCACTATGTAGGGTGAAGGTAGAGGGAGAAGACAGGGAGAAGCCCTTGTTCATCCATACCTTTAGTGCGCTTTTAATAGGCTTGATCTATGCCTTTGCCATGCTTATAATCAAGGGATTGAATTTTCTGAATTCATTTGCAGGGAGCAACCGTTCATATCCTGTCCAAAGGGCTTTTCACTTTTGCCAGATCGCGTTGGCTTACATGCGTATAAATTTGCGTGGTTTTGATATCGTGGTGGCCAAGCAGTTTTTGGATAAGGCTGATATCCGTACCGTATTCCAACAGATGGGTAGCATAGCTATGACGTAAACTGTGGATACCCACCGATTTATGAATGCCGGCATTTTTCATAGCCTGTTCAAAAACAGCCTGTACGCTGCGAATGGCATACTGCCCCCCATATTGCCCTCCAAGCAAATAATCCTTTGGGTGATACTGCAGGTAATAACTCCTTAAATCCTTCAAAATAGATTCGGGGAGAGTTACATACCGGTCTTTTTTCCCTTTGGCCGCGGCGATCAGCACCTGCATCCGTTTACTATCAATATGCTCTACTTTCAAACGGACCACTTCACTGACACGTAAACCCATTCCATAGCACAGTTTCAGCATGAGGAGGTGTTTTAAATTGTCAGTTGCCTTAAATAACTTGACGATGTCTGTCGTACTCCACACTTTGGGTAAAGAAGATGGCTTTTTAGGGCGGGGAATATCAAAGAAGAATTTTTCTCTGCGCAATACCTGTTCAAAATAGAATTTTAAGGCATTCAGGCGGCTGTGCATCTGATTCTCGGTTAACTTCAACTTCTGAATGCAATACAGGCAATAGCTTCTCAACTGGTCAGCGGTGATATTTTCAACCCGGTGTGATTTCAGTATATAGAGGAACTGGGCAAATTCCATGCAATAAGTTTTGATCGTGTTTCGACTGTAAGCCTTCAACGCCAACTGCCCGCGGAAACGTTCGAAAGCCGGTTGATTCACGGGATGGATCTTTTGAAAAGCAAACTTACCGATGCTCTTTTGCTCCAGTCCGAACAATTCCCGGTAATGGGCTACATCAGCCACATACCAGCATTTCTGCGACTGACTCCAGCGGGCTTTAACCTTTCGTTTTAAGGCCGAAATCAGATTATCATTTTTTGGAAAAGAGACCCAGATAACCTCCTGTCCTTTGTGTTCGCCTAAATAGGAAGTGTAAGCGGCAGCATTGAAATCCATGAGAAAATGCTTTGATACGTATTTTAAATAATTAAATAAGACAGATTAAAGATATGGGAATTTTTTGATATAAAAAATACGCAAGTTTCAGTACCCATAACATCTTCATATTGAAGGCATTGCCTGTTCCTGAATTGTAAATAATTTTTTGGGAGAAATTAAAAACATGCATATATTTACGCGTTGTGTGCTACCTTCAGACGAACACTCTCAACTTTTCAACATTAAGAAAATACAATGACTAAAATACAAACAGCAAGGGGTTCAATAGCTATTCAAAAGCCTGACATGGCGACTTTAAAACGGCTGCAAAACTTGTTGACATTTGGAGTATTTCCTTTCAATCAAACATTAGACGGTGCAGACTTTGGAATTGTAATGCAATGTGGCGAAAAAGAAGTGTATTGCTTAAAACAACAGCCAATAGAAGTAGAAGAAAAACAAGCTCACATAAATTTCCAAATGCACCACATAATGATAATGGAAGCATATTGTAAATATATCAAATTAGGCTTTTCAGGTGCATATCTTGCTTCACCATATCTAAGACAGCGAGACAACGGACTTTGGGAAACAGGGGTTTCTCATTTCATATTCCCGTCTCACAACGAGAAGACTTCGGAAAAATTATTCAGCAATGCGTATGACAGCCGATTCGGCAATGGTGCGACAAATATGTTTATGGCGTTTGTTGATTGTTTTAAACAAGCCTTTTCAGAATCTAACTTGCCAATGCCACAATATTTTGGAATCGACATTCGTTCACGTTCTCATTTAAAAAGTTTGGCAATGTCTTATATGGTTTCAGGTTCAGACGTTTTTTGTTTGCGACCTAATTTGCGTGAAAAAGAAGATGTAGCGTGGACAATTTTAGTTAATCGTGGAATAGACAAAGCTTATCATTTACCTTCACTTCCTATGACCATAAATGAAGCAGACCTAATTACCGCAAAAGGACGAACATAAATTGAATAAGGCAGCACACAACATGTGGCTTGCTGCAATGCTGGCAGACGAACAAAAGTTCATCGTTTTATCTTTTGTCTTAGCCCCCTAAAAGGCTGGACTGAATTTGTAAATTAATTTAGTCACAGTAAATTTAGGGAACAAAGATGAAAACAAGAAGAAAATTCACCCCTGAGGAGAAGTACAGTATCCTT
>SCQT01000291.1 GCA_004322015.1 Chitinophagaceae bacterium | reverse complement strand
GAGCGATTCGAACACGTCGCGCTGCTGCGGCACCCAGCCCAGGCCCAGCTGCGCGCGCCGGTGGCTGGGCATCTTGGTGATGTCCACGCCATCGAACACGATGCGCCCGCGGTGCAATCGCGTGACGCCCATGAGCGTGGTGAGCAGCGTGGTCTTGCCCATGCCGTTGCGCCCGAGCAGCGCAAGGCTGCCACCGGCCGCGACGCTGAACGATTGCTCTTCGAGCACGATGGCGTCGCCATAGCCGGCCCAGACGTTTTGCACCTGCAGCAGTTCAGCCATGGGCTTCTCCCAGATAGACCTCGCGCACGCGCGGGTGGTTGGCGATGACCTCGGGCGTGTCCTCCAGCAGCAGCGCGCCCGAGACCAGCACCGAGATGCGCTCGGCAAAGCGGAACACCAGGTCCATGTCGTGCTCGATCAAGAGGATGGTCACATCACGCGGCAGTTGCGCGATCACCTCGAACAGCTCGCGGCTCTCGCTCGTGGGCACGCCCGCCGCCGGTTCGTCGAGCAGCAGCACCTTGGGGTGCTGCGCCAGCGCCAGCGCGATCTCGATCAGCCGCTGGCGGCCGTAGGCGAGGTTGCGCGTGGTCTCGTAGGCATCGCTCAAAAGCCCGAGGCGCTGCAGGATCACCGCCGCCTCGTCGACCGCCTCGCCACACGCGGCCAGCGGCTTGAACCAGCTCGCGCCCAGGCCCAAGCGCTCACTGACCGACATCGCGACCGATTCGAGCACCGTCATGTCGCCGAACAACTGGTTGATCTGGAAGGTACGCACCAGGCCCTTGCGGCAGCGCGCGTGCTGCGGCATGCGCGTGACGTCCTCGCCCATCAGCGTGACACGCCCCTCGGTCGGCGCGAGGTAGCCGGTGAGCAGGTTGATCAGCGTCGTCTTGCCCGCGCCGTTGGGGCCGATGAGCGCGTGGCGCGCACCCGCCTGCACGGCCAGATCGACATGGTCGGTGGCGACGAAGCCGCCAAAGGTGCGCACCAGGCCGTGCGTCTGCAGCACCGCGTTCATGCCGCACCCCCCACCGGGCGAGACTGCGCGCGCTGGCGCCGTTTTTCCAGCCATTTCGACGCGGTGCCCAGAATGCCGCCGCGCGCATACATTACCAGCAGCACCAGCGCCAGGCCGAGCCAGAACTGCCAGTACTGCGGGTTCAGATCGGACAGAAAATGCTTGGCAACGATGAAGACGATGGCGCCGATGAGCCCACCGTACAGCCGCCCGGTGCCCCCCAGGATCAGGATCAGCAGCAGGTCGGCCGAATTCTCGAAACCGAGCACCGACAGCGAAACGAACTGGTTGGTCTGCGCCAGCACCGCCCCGGCCACGCCTGCGTAGGCCGCGCCCAGCGTGTAGACCGCGACCAGGCGCCGGTTGACCGGCACGCTCAGCGCCGGCATGCGCTGCGCATTCATCTGGATGCCGCGCAGGCTCTGGCCGAACGGCGAATGCACGATGCGCCGTGCGATCCAGAACAGCACGAACAGCACAACGACGGCGTAGATGTAGCCGGTGCGCCCGTACAGGTCGAACTCGAACAGCCCGAGCACCGGCTTGATCTCTATGCCGGGTATGCCATCGACCCCGCCGGTGATGCCACTGAACTTGTTGGCCAGCTCGTACAGCATCAACGCCACGCCCAGCGTGACCATGAGCCGCGCCAGGTCGCTGCCGCGCAGCAGCAGGAAGCTGCTGAAGAACCCGAGGATGGCTGCGAACAGCGCCGCCAGCACCAGGCCGGTGAGCGGATCGCCCATGCCGCGCATCCCGAGCAGGCCGACGGTGTAGGCACCGACGCCGAAGAACGCCGCATGTCCGAGCGAGATGATGCCCGCGTAGCCGAAGATCAGATCGAGCGAGAGCGCGAACAGGCTGGTGACCGCGATCTGGCTGAGCAGCAGGTAGTTGCCCGGAAACAGAAAGTAGGCCGCGACGGGCAGGCACCAGAAGAGGTATTCCAGCGGCTTCCAGTCGGCCGAGCGGCGAAAGCGCCGCAGGCTGTCGTGGATGGCCGTGGCCGAATCGGCGGCGACGGGCGAAGCGAGAGAGGTCATGACGGCATCTCAGTGGTGGGCGCGGCCGAACAGGCCTTGCGGGCGCACGATCAGGATCACGACCATGATCGCGTAGATGATGAAGGCGCCGATCTGCGGCACGTAGTACTTGCCCGCCACATCGGCCACGCCCAGCAGCAGCGCGGCCCAGAGCGAGCCCAGGATGTTGCCGCCGCCGCCCACGGTGACGACGATCAGGAAGTACACGAGGTACTTGACCGGGAATTCGGGATCGAGCCCGAGCATCTCCACGCCCAGCGCGCCGCCCAGACCCGCGAGCGCCGAACCGAGCGCGAAGGTGAGCATGAAGACGCGGTTCACGTCGATGCCCAGGCCTCGCGCGGTGCGCTGGTTGTCCACCGCGGCGCGCAGCCGTGCGCCGAACGAGGTGCGGATCACCGACCACTGCAGCCCCACCGCCACGACGATGCCCGCGATCACGAGGAACAGCCGGTAGACCCCGATGTCGGCGCCCGGCAGATGGATCTGCCCCGAGAGAAACGCCGGCAGGTGCAGCGGCTGCTGGCGCGCGCCGAAGAAGTAGTGCGTCGCCGCCACCGCCATGAACACCAGGCCGAGCGAGAACAGCACCTGGTCGAGGTCGGACGCCTCGTACAGGCGCCGGTACAGCAGGCGCTCCAGCACCACGCCGACGAGGCCGGGCACGATGATGGCGAACGGTATCGTCGCCAGAAAAGGCACGCCCCAGTCATTGAGCAGCACCACACAGACGTAGCCGCCCACCATCGCGAACACGCCGTGCGCGAGGTTGACGAAGTTCATCAGCCCCAGCGTGACCGACAGGCCCACGCTGATGAGGAACAGCAACATGCCAAAGGCGATACCGTCAAACAAGATCGTCATGGTGGCTCATGCAACAGGTTGCGCGCGGCGCGCCATGTGACGTGCCGCGCAGGCCGGGGGAATGCTTACTTCGCCGCCTTGCCGGGGTCCTTGACCGCCTTCAGCGTGGCGAACTCGACGTTCTGCACCTCGCCGTTGACATTCTCCAGCTTGCGGATGTACTCATTCTGGATGATGTCGCGCGTCTCGGGATCGATCTGCACCGGGCCGCGCGGGCTCGTCCACTGCATGCCCTTGGCCGCCGCCACAAAGGCGTCGCCGCTGGCATCACCCTTCGTCTTTTCCAGCACCTGGTAGATCAGGTGCATGCCGTCGTAGCCGCCCACCGACATGAAGTTGGGCCGGTCCTTGGGGAAAGCCTTGAGGTAGGCGGCGACGTAGGCCTTGTTCTCGGGCGAATCGTGCGCCTGCGAATAGTGGAAGGCCGTGACCAGGCCCAGAGCCGAATTGCCCATCGCGGCCAGTTCGTTCTCATCGGTCAGGTCGCCCGGGCCGATGGCCTGGATGCCCGCCTTGTCCAGCCCCAGCTCGCGAAAGC
>SCQT01000209.1 GCA_004322015.1 Chitinophagaceae bacterium | reverse complement strand
TTAAAACAAATCATGGACAAATAAAGAGATTGGTGAAATGATTGTCTTCCTATTGGACTACAAATGTAAACTTATTGACTATTGGCGATTCAATGTCGTCTAGTTAAGGTAAATTGCCATCCTTCGGCAGGCTGCCAATGACACATGTTATAAAGGGATAATGATGAATGTTTTATAAATGATGAATTCTTACTGATTATTCGCTATGACATAAGATGAGGATAGTTATATAGCTGATTTTCTTACAGATTACTTCTGTGTTACTTTTCCCATGATGGAAAAGTAACCAAAAGATCTAGAAAAATCAATGCTTCCACACTCATACCCACCGCACTGCCCGCTGATTTTTCTGGCCAACGCTTCTTTGATTCGTTTTCAATAATTGAAGATCCTCAAAAAATGGATTCTGTATCTCTTTACTCTTCACACAAAAAAGGAAGTGCAAAAGAGTTCTTTATATGATTACGGATAATCATTAAATTCTTTAACGCATTTTTTATGATGCTCAGAGAACCCGTGCAATCGTTAGGCTATTTGTCATTTTATTAAAATATTATGCATTGATTCTCAATATCCTACACCATGTGCCATTGGCAGCTTGTCGAACCATGGCGGTCTTGATAAAAGATTCTTATCTAAACGACATTGATTGGCGATTGTGCAAGAATATCTCAAATTTTTGTGCCTACACTTTTTGTAGTAGGGAAGCGTTGAGGAATGGATCTCATTCTTTAAAAATAATGATCCCTTCACCTTTATTGATTTCCATTTTTATCATCTTGCCTTTTTCATCATATCTAAAATCTCTTACCGGTTTCCCATTGAGTAAAACAACCGAAGGTTTCGATGTCCTGCGAATCATAATAGTTTCAGGCTCACTAGTGTAATATTTTACTGTATCTTCAGAAAGATCAAAGGTTGAAGGATATGCTGTTTTTAAAATAATGTTATTATCCCGCTTCAGGATTGTGGCCATAGCTACCAATTGTTCTGTACTGTCCCATGTCATAACAAGGGCGTCTGTTTGTAAATGATCCAAATGATACAAATGCCCGGGATCAGTAGAAAAAACAAACCTTTTTCCCGAAATTTCCCCATTGACGAACCCATTTCCCTGTTTACTTTTTACATCCGGCGCAATTCCACTTTCCGTAACGGTGAAAACATTTGCCATCACCAGCGGGCGGTCATGAGTCCGGGCAGATACCGTCAGCATACCTTCTTTAATAAGTGGCTTTTCACGCAGCAGGGTATTCAGGAAATGCGGAGTTTCCACCGCTTTTACCAGAATAGAATCCGGCGCCAGGTGAATAATGTTGAGGGAATATCCATCTTTTGTAATTTTTGAAATTGAAGAACCGGGATCAATCTCTTTTAAATACTTCGTATGATATAGCAAGGTAACATCCACATTCTTCTCCACGGGGACAGCCACATCAAGCATCAGGATTGCATCTGGTTTTAAATAAAGTACATTGCGTGTCAATGATTTGACTTTCCCCCAATAAAGCCTCCCGATATTGCCTCGTGAAAAGGCAGCTATCTTACCATCGAGATATTGTTCAATATAGGCATGATCATCAAAACCGGGAGCGAAATTCAAAAGATCTCCCACCCGCTGGCTTTGGGGGTTATGATCAATGAGAATTGTTGAATGAGCAATGGGTTGAGTAAAATCCGATTGATACAGCGGATCTTTATAATAATCTGAATTTTTAATCGGCTGATCTTCGATAAAAGTTATTCCATGATCTGCTAAATAAAAACTTCCCTGGTCCAAATGTTGATGATTAAAAAATGCTCCTGTCCTCATGTCAAAAACAAAATCATTTTTCCCCCAACCACTTTTAAATACAGTAGTTCCAATCATCGGGAAAACTTTGTCGGGATTCTTATCAAATGGATTTTGTTGTGGAATGTTTCGGGTATCAAAAAGGAGATCATTCAATGTTTCACCATCTTTTAAGTAATTGTAAAACCAGCTTAATAAAGGTTTCTTATAGGTTGATAAAAGGAATGCCCAGTTATCTGCAGAAGTGAGTGTATCATCCGAATCACCATAACTAAACCATTTCTTATCTTTAATTAACCCTCCCCAAACATATTCTTTATAAGTCCCAATGAGCGGATAAGAGAGATCAATATGAAATACATGATCAAGTGACGGCAGGCTATATTGCAGGTTTAATAATGAATAATTATTATATCCGTAGCCTTCTCCCCATGCGCCACCAACCGTATCTGTAACATGAGTAATATAATTATATAATTTCATGGTCAGCCCTGTAAAGTAAGGCTCCATATTTTGAAATTCCTGGCCATCATCATACATGGCAGATAAATTCATCAGTGCACCGCCAACCGTATGTGCGATCCAGTTAGAAGTATTGGATGTTACATAATTATTATATACCCACGTTCTATAACAACCTTTAATAATTTGCTTCATGATAGCATCCCTGATCATTTTACTTTCCTCAGAGGTCATTAAATGATAGGTAAGATCATACGCTAAAGCCACATCCGTGGACCAAGTCCCCATTCGATGATCATCGTAAATACCGTGCTTGATCAGCCAGGGAGAAGTCCAGGAGGGCCAGGCTGAAAGTTTTAATAATATATCCCTGGCATAATTCCCCGCGGCAGTGTCTCCATCAAATGCATAAGCAAAGGCATTCCATCTTAACGCATCGCCCGTATTATAAATATGGTCTCCAAAAGCATTCCAGGTAGGAAGCCAGTTTTTATCAGGGAACTGGTCTAAATCGAAAATGATACTGCTCAACGGAATTTCATTTCTCAGGCGAATGGCCCTGGCCCTGATGCTGTCATTAACCGATTGAAACGAATCTGTCTTTAGTCTTTCTTTTATTAAAGAAAGCTCCTGAGAATTAAAAAGAAGCCGGGGATGATTTCCCCTTATATTTTCAGGAGAAATATGTATTGTAAATTTTGTTTCTGACAGTTCCACAGATCCTTTATAAGCAATAAGCTTACCCAGATAAAGTCCCTCCGGAAAAGAAAGTTTAACCGGCTTTAATACCCACCGTTCTCCTTCTTTATGTAAAGCTGCCGTGTAAATAATTTTGCTGTCGGTGTAAGAAGATATTTTCAATTCCACCCTTTTCGCTTCCACAGGCCATTCTCCGCTTAGCCGGAAAATATCCTCTTTATTATACGCCCTTTGAGAAATATAGGGTTGGAATTCGGGTAACTTGTACATAACCGGTTCTATAAAATGAAACGGAATTTCTTTGGCTCCTTTAAAAGTAATATCATCCAACCCCATATAAATCGGCATGGCAGGATCTGCTTCCGGAATTTTCGCAAGAAATGCAAGAGCATAAATCCTTATTTTTTTCAGCCCCGCTATGGATGGATTCTGCCGGATAAACTCTTCAAAATCCACTTTAGCCCACACCCATTTATTTGTTTCCGGATGAGGAATGGTAAAATCAATTTTCCCATATTGCCCGGCAGCAAACCTGATTTTTAAAAAATCTACGGGTTGATTAACCTTGAGATAATATCTGAATTTTACAAAAGCTCCGGGTACTAAATACATATCCAGCAGCTTTTGAGCACCTGCGTAATTGTCCACGTGAGAATAGGGCGTGACTTTGGCAATAATAGACAGGTTATTATCGCCCGGCACTATCCGTCCAATTCTGAAATTAGGATCATAAGCATTATCCTGCCAAAGCGGATAGGCTGCCCAGGCATTTTCATCCCTAGTCGGAAAGCTATCTGAATAATTATATGGCGCTAAAGCCACATTTTTTATCGAGGAATCCTGATAAATATGCTGTTTAATTTCGTTCTTATTATTCTTATTCCCCTGCGCATACAACGATCCACCAAAAATAAAAACTAATAACATAGTAGGTTTAACCCGGATTTTGCAGTAGCAAAATCCCTGCGAAGCAGCGACGAAAAATTGGCGAAAAAGCCAATTTTTGTCGGGGTTTACCTCGACATTTCGGTCCGATGACTCTGACGAGTATCGGGCTCCGTCAGAGTTAAAAACCGAAATCGTCGACCCGAAGGGCACATTTTGCATCCGACTGCAAAATGTGGGTTTAAAAAACAAGCGCATCTCTATAAGATTTATTAAGTTCTGTAATATTATTTGTGTGGTATCTTTGAAAAGGTCCATCTCCTGATCTTATAACCATAAAAAGCGTAATAAACCAGGAATAAATAACAAGGGAGTAATACCCAATAGGCGCTATGGGGACTGTAAGCGTCAGCAAAGTAGCCGTATATCAAAGGCATAATGGCATTTCCGGTTAATCCCATCACCAGAATAGCAGATCCCATTTTGGTAAATTTACCCAGACCCTCCAATGCCAGGGGCCAGATTCCGGCCCAGATTAAAGAATTCGGCAATCCGAGAAGCACGACAAACCATATAGACATGTCTGCATTTTGACCCAGAAACATCACACGCCTATCGGCAAAAAGAATGAGCAGCGTCAAAATAACTCCCAAGCTGGTGCAAATCTGCAGGCCTCTTAATTGTGACAAGACTTTAGGTATAAGGACAATGCCCAGGATATAGCCGACTATCATCACAAATAATGTATAAGATGGAAATATTTTAGCTTTCAATAAACCGATATTCATCGAGCCCGCATAACTAATGATGGTATCAATAGATAAAACCTGGGTGCCGATGTGGAGGAAGATAGCTATGGCGCCTAATATGAGATGGGGAAACTGGAATATTGCAGTCTTTCGCTCCGGGGTTTTCCGGACCGGTTCTTCCGCTTCGCCCCCCGCTTCTATTTCAGGAAGTGGGGAATAACGGATGAATATACTAATTATAAAAAGCACGATCCCTACACAGATATAAGGAACAATTACTCTCCGGATCAATTCATCTAAGGCAGCATTTTTTGCCGCTTCGCTCATGGATGGGATTTGCTTAAACAATTCAGCGTCAGAAGCTTTCAGCACCACGGCCGCAAACAATAACGGCGCTATTACACCGGCAGCCTTATTCATGATGCCCATAATACTGATGCGCTGCAATGCCCTTTCTTTGGGGCCTACTATAGTGATATAGGCATTGGCAGCAGTTTGCAGTACGGCAGTGCCGGCACCTATAGAAAATAAACCTATCAGGAAGAGCAGATAAAACCTGGTCAATGCGGCAGGAATAAAAATAAAAGCGCCGATTGCCATAATCCAAAACCCGATCATCATTCCTTTCTTATAACCAAATCTTTTCAATAAATAGGACGACGGTATCGAAAACACTAAATAGCTTATATAAAATGCAAAAGCTACAAGATAAGATTCGAAGTTGTTAAGCTCACAGGCAATTTTAAAGTAGGGGATCAAAATAGAATTGATCCAGGATATAAATCCAAAAATAAAAAACAGGAGGCCTATAATAATGATAGGAATTACAGTTTCCCGCGTACTTAAACTGTCAGCTCTGATTGCTGTGTTATCTTTATTTTTCATTAAGAGCCTTATTAAATTTATAGAATTAGGTATTTAAAGCACGTTACTCCCTGATCATAGTGTTCTTTCTTTGTCTTAAAACAAAGAAAGAACCAAAGAAAATTCAAGACTTACGAAAAATGACTAAAATTTGCTCAATTACGCTACGGAAAATAATGCTCCGATCAACTTTTTCCCCCGGTTTAGCAATTGCTATACTCAACTTTAGTATAAATCCGATCATATTTTCCGTTTAACGCTCCATTTTCGCAAATTTTTTAACGTCATTTTTCTAAGGTCGCTCTGGCAGTGCCTTTATTCCAGTACAACGAGAACTAACTACATAATTCTATAAAATACTTTCCGGTTAACCATCCTGCCTAATATTATAGTTTGGATGCACTATCTTTATCTACAAACAACACAGCATGGGGATGCATTCTTAAAATAGTGGAAGGATACTTTTCCTCTATCGGTTCATTAATTGTATGATATATAGCCTCCGCCTTATTTTTGCCGGGTGCGATGGCATAGGCATATTTTGCTTTAAATAAAGTGGGAATAGTAAGGGTAATAGCATGCGTGGGCACATCTTCCAGTTTTTTAAAACATACCGGATCATTTGGGTCCACCTGCTGATGCCTGTTCTTATCATCCAAGTCAACCACTTTAACTGCCTCCATATCATTAAAGTTTGCCACGTGCGGATCATTAAAGGCCAAATGGGTATTCTCTCCTATCCCCAAAATCACCATATCTGTGGGATGCTTTTCCAACAGGCCTGCATATTTTTTACATTTCTGATCGGGCCTTCCCGTCATATCATTCATATAATAAACTTCTCTGAATTTAACCTTATCAAACAACCTGCTTTTGAGATAATTGGCAAAAAGCTGAGGAGCCTCTTTATCCAATCCCACATATTCATCCATGTGAAAAGCATTGATCCGGCTCCACTCTACAGGCTTTTTTACTAAGGAGGCCAGAAATTCATTTTGAGACGGAGCCGCGGCAAACACAATATTGACAGTCTCCTGGTTTTTCAACAACTCCCTGATTTTCCGACTTATCTCTTCCGCCGCACCTTCTCCCATTAATATCCTGGTATCAAAAATCTTTACCTTTAATGTCCCTTTCTGAAATTCTTTCATATCAAAAATTTATGCTTTTTCGTATATAATTTTCCCTTTAATAATAGTTTTCTGAATCTGTATATCATCGTCAAAAATTAAAATATCGGCATCTTTCCCTTGTATCAGGGAGCCTTTATTGTCGTCAATACCTAATATGCGCGCAGGTGTGGCTGTTGCCATTCTTACGGCATCTGCCAATGGGATATCGGCTTGTTTAACCATAGTACGAACTAAACGATCAGTTGTGGCAACGCTCCCTGCAAAGGAAGTACGATCAGGTAACTTAGCCACCCCATCTTCTACAATAACTTTTAAGCCATTGTGACGACTGCCTAAGATGCTTTCTCCTTCAGGCATACCTGCCGCCCGCATAGAGTCTGTTATCAGCGCCGTACGGTCAGCACCTTTTACTTTATAAATTAGTTTTAGCAATGGCGGGGGACAATGAATTCCGTCTGCAATCACTTCTACGTCCATTTCATCAATCAAATATCCGGCTTCGATGGTCCCTGCATAACGAAGCGCATTCATTCTGGTAACACCTCTCATACAAGAATAGAAATGTGTAGCCAGCGTATAGCCATTCTCAAATCCGGTAAGCGCTTCATCGAAAGTGGCGTCGGTATGCGCAAGGGCAACTAATATTCCTTTGGATTTTACGTAATGCGCAAATTCAATAGCCCCTGGAAGTTCCGGAGCGGCGCTCCAGCGCCTTATATCATCGGAATGGTCTAATATCTCTTTATATTCTTTCGGATCCGGATTGCGGATGTACCGGGGATCCTGTGCACCGCGCTGGTTCACTGAAAAATAAGGCCCTTCCAGATGAATGCCTAAAAACTCAGAACCGGATTTATTCAGCTCTTTAGCTTTCTTATAATTATCTAACGTAACATATAGTTCTTCTACTTCACTCGTCAGCGTAGTAGGCAGCATAGAAGTGGTTCCATATCTTGCATGTAATTCGGCCACTTTCACGAACGCTTCGACTGTCCCATCCATAAAATCATGCCCTCCGCCTCCGTGCACATGGATGTCAATAAATCCGGGCGAAATATATTTCCCCTGCGCATCTATTTCGATTGCCTCTGAGGCTTCCATATTCCCGTCCGAGATTTCGGAAATTTTTCCGTCTTTTACAATTACTGTTCCATGCGGTATAATTCTGAAAGGAGTTATGACTTTCCCGTTGAAGATTTTTATTATTGATTTCATCCGTTTGGCTTTATTTATTTAACCAGTTTATTCCATGCCTCAATCTTAGCATTCATTATATTTTTCAATTCCTGCTTTAGCTCATCGTTTTTTATTGGAGAAATTGCATTAAAAGCATTTTTCAATTCTTTAATTTCATTATCTGCTTTTTGACGTTGCTGCCGGCTCAATTTATATGCCGGATCATTTTCTTTGCTCATTCTTAATTCTCCCCAGGAAGCTACAAATTGAAAATACGCCTGGTTAAACAGCAGCAATAACCTTCCATTTTTTTCACCCACTGTATGAACGAATGCTTTAAAAAGAGAAAAATCAGGATTATACGCATCGGTATTCCAGGCAAAGTCAGCAAAAGTCATATTTTTTATTTTATTTATTTCGCCGGAGCCGCTATTGTTAGAATAATAATGCGAATTCAGATAGGTCGTAAAATCATGCGGATATTGAATATCCAATGGTTCGAATAAATCGCACATCACCGATTTAAGGGGATAATTAATGGGGTAACCTCCGTTGGCGGATTCCACCATTCTGGCATAAGGCGAGTTATCCCACACCATCGGCTTCTGTTTATAAAGCAACGTCGCCCGCTGCATATTTGCTGCATCATAAGCCAAAGACCGGATGACTTCTCCGGTCCATACCAACACGACGGAAGAATCCAAATGGCCTGTCAAATCCTGGAAATAAGTCTGTGCAGTCCCCCTGCCATAATCAATAAACCAGTTGTTATATGCCGGCGGAACAAACTCAAGGCGAACACGGGCATAATTTTTATCCAGCCACGCCTGCAATTTGTTCAGCAGATAAGCCTGAGCCGCAGCAAGATTAGTAAATTCTTTTTTATCTTCAGGGTTAAAAAGTGTATATTCTCCGCGAATAATACCGAGATGCGGCACATAATCATCTGCACAGAGCATCACGGTTCTGGCGCCTGCATCCAAAGCCGGTTTCAGCACGCCGGTAATCTTATCAAAACTTTCTTCACTTCCGTGTGAAAATATTTCCTTCAGTGAATCACTCAGCGTATCTTCCATCTGCTCCATATCAAAATGAAAATACGGATTGATTTGTACGCCTACATGCATGATGTCCTTATAATTTTTATCACAATAATTTCCAATAGTATCAAAATACGTTTTATAAAAATTACCGGGAAGCCACCAGCGTTTACTGAGATTAAAATATAAACTATACAGATCGTTAAGCTTGTAAGAAGCATAAAAATCAATATCTTTCAATTGTTGCTTTAGCGCCGCATTCCTTGCCAGCAGGCTTGCCCGGATTGCAGAATCAGATAATGATTTATTTTGCTCCAAAGACCACTTATTCTGATAACCAAAGAGCAAAGCAGAACGGCCTGTGAAATCCGGATAATCGGTAATATCCGCGTAATCAAGTTCCCTGTTACCGGTATCACTTAGCTGCGATAAAGTGCTTGCTGCATAATACCATCCAACCGGTTGATTCGCGCCAAGATAAATGGTATTTCCTTCTTTACGAATAAAATAGCCCTGCGCTTTATCCCGGATAGACCGGAACTCAGTTTTAAAATTGCCTGATAGCGATGAATTATCTTTAATAAACTGAATTTGCAATTCACCGGAAGAAGCAGGCGCATTAATTTTTACCAAATCTCCCTTTATGCCGGACAATCGCTCCTTAAGCAATCTGACGGCGGGCTGATTTTCAGAAAGCATTGTCTTATCATACACCAGATTAATCTGTTGATTTTTTAGTGAAAGATGTTGCTTATTGCTGATAAATTTCGGAGTGGGGATCAGCAGATCTGTCAAATCATATTTTTTCTTAAAGAAGGAATCCATCCGTTCCAACGGAGTAAAGTTCCATCTGGAGAGCCGAAAATCCACATTATCTATCCACATGGTACCAGGGCAATTTAATCCAAAGAATATCCTCACATAGCTGCACTGATCAGGAATATCTCCTTCAGAAAATGGATAAGCCCACGTTCTGCCGCGCACCCTGGCCCATTTAAAAGTATCTATATAAAAATAATTAGAGAAAGCGAAACCTTTAAATCCGTTATCAATTTTCTTATGTACATAATCAAAATAAATACCCGGATCGAGGGGCTTCTTATTTTTATCAAAGAACTCAAGGCGAATATCAATGTTCTTTCCTATTCGCCCCTGGAATCTATCCGGATATACACCGGGAATTATTTTTTGAAGCCGGATATCAAAGAAAAAATTATAATTACCGGGAATCACTTTAATATAATCACTTAATACGCCTTCTTTGGGATTATCCATTTCTCTCACATCTTTTGAGGTACGGACTATTTTAATAGCATGAGTTCCATGAAAGGCATCTTCCTCATTATAATATTGGCTCTTTATATCCGTCAATTGCACCTCTTTCCCAACCACCTCCCAGTGGGCCAGCTTAAAATTAAAAATCAGGCTGTCATTCTTTCCAATATTGACTTGTTCAAATGATGGATTCAGCACAAGATTTCCTTTTTTATAATATTCCTGCCTTACTTTTAATGGTATGCTCAGTGGATCCCTGCCGGACCATGAACTTTCATCCTGGGCATGGACATCACAGACATTGAGAATAAGCGCAATACTGACTATAAAAAATATAATTGGATTTAACTTTTGTATTGTATGCATAATGAAACATCTACATTATAAACAAATCATTTCCGGTCCTGAAAGAATGACCCTGTCTTTTAATTTAATGCACAATTGTGTTAGACAGATCAGGATATTCACTTAATGGTTTTTGATCCCACCAAACCCTGGTCATGGTATTATTATCGCCTCCAAGATAGGTGCTTACCGCCTTAGTGACCGCAGCATTGTTATTACTATATTCACTCGGAGGATAAACCATTCTTCGGATGATAGCGGTTACCGGAATACTTGGATTCAGGGAAGCTATAATAGCATATCCACGCGGATAACCGGTCCTTCTTCTTTCCGCCCATGCTTCCCAGGGTTGAAGAAAGAAATCGAGCCATTTTTGTGTAATGATTTGTTCCAGTTGTGTTTCAAAAGGAGCATTGGCTTCATATTGGACGGTTATATTGGACTCAGCCGGAGTATTGAATTCCTGATTCACCACCCCATTATTCGGTACAGGAACCGGAGTTGCCGTACTATTGATATAATTTTGAATATCCTGTGCCGAGGCATTTGTCCAATACTGTAACGAATGGGTAATACCTGCATTATAAAAATCTTGTGCAGTGCCGCCCATATTCCATCCTCTCAAAGCGCCTTCAGCCCTCAGCAAATACACTTCTGCCGCATCCATCACTATACATTTCGGATTGCTGCCTCCATCTGCAATAGGGAGAAATTGCTTAGAGACAAATGAACATCCGGAGCTGCCATTCCTTAAAGCAGAAGTCTTTAAGGCCACCGGAAGCCCATTTCTAACCCCATTAAAGCCCATGGTTCCTCCAAGCCGGCCTCCGCCCTGTGCCCAGAAAGCTGTCAATCTGGGATCATTAAACCCAACAAGGATACTGTATTGAGTGGCGCTCATACAAAAAGGATCAATGTAAGTCCAACGTGTCAGGTAGTTCAGATTGTTAGGCGTAGTAAGAATAAGTGCATTCTGATTATTACTTGTCATTACGCCGGCAGCCACTGCTTTTTCGGCCTCTTGCTGAGCTAATGTCGGATCTGCATAAACAATCCGCATCGCCAGCCGCAGCCTTAAAGAATTAGCCAGCGTAATCCAATTCTGAACATTTCCTCCATAAATAATATCATTGGTTCCAAAAGGTGTTGCGGATGTATTTTGTTGCAAAACAGCGACTGCACTATCCAGAATCTTAAAGAATGACTCATAAACAGATTGTTGTGAATCGTAAGAAACGCTCGTTTGGCCATTCCCAAACTGGGAGAATGGAATAGGCCCAAAGAAATCTGTCATCCTTTCGTACATTGGAATGCTATATATTTTGGCAATCGCATTTTCAACCGGCATATTATGTCCTGCAGTGTAATCTTCTACAAATTTTACCATTGTAGCAGGTCCCGAATAAAACGATTGCCAACCTGCATCAACCCATGACGGAACTTCCTGAAACTGATCCGTAGTAAATCCCGAAGAAGTGGTGGTAAATATCTGCGAGTAAATGCTTGCATGCAGTTCATGCATCAGCTCCCATCCGGCGCCTACGCTGCCGATTAATCCATAAAATTCGGCATCGGCAAAGGCAGCCCCCAAAGTCGCATTGGTAATTTTGCTCTCTGTAACCAGGTTGGTAGGAGTATTCAGGGAGGTAAAATTTTTAGTGCATCCCGATACAAGAAATATCATTAAGGACATTAATCCCAAAGCGACTTCGGCTATGTAGCCTCTTTTATATTTCATAATATGTTTCATGTTAATCTATTTTAACTGTGAATTACTTTAAAAACCAATATTCAGGTTAGCTCCGAAAGATCTTGTAGTTGGCGGAGGATAGCTGGAAAAACCTTCTGAAGAAGTACTTGTCCCTGAAAGAATATCCGGATCCAGTCCGGGTGTAGCGCGGGAAATAAAGAATAAATCCCTTCCTACCAGGGAAACCCTGACACTGGACAGGTGTAATCTTTTAACGAATGAAGGAGGAAGATTATATCCTATTATCATTTCTCTCAGTCTTGTATTAGTGGCGTTTAAAGCATATACCTCGCCTACCGGCAGACTGACATTACCGATAATCCGCCATAGGCTCTCTGCATTGGTTGCAACAGTATTGGGTTTGCCATCAGGAGTTACAGCCTTGTATTGAGTAAATATATTCTGCCCGAATATCAGTCCCCCGTTTCTTCCCTGCAGCGTATTTTTAGTAAGCCCAAGGAAATCCAAAGAAGACATAGTCTCGGATTCTACTATACCACCTTGCCGGTGGGTAATTGTAAACGACAGCGTCCAATTCTTGTAATTAAATTCACTCGATATGGCGCCGCTCCAGTCAGGTGTGTAGCTTCCTACGTTAAAAGTCTTCGCATTCGTAACCTGGGGCAGTCCATTGCTATTCACAATAACTCTACCGAGACTATCCCGAAGAAATCCAATGGTAAAAATGTCTCCAAAATCCAATCCTTGTTGTATCACGTAATCATTATCAAAATTGGATGCAATGACCACTTTCGGCCTTTGATCGGAAATACTGATGACCGTATTTTTCAAATGCGAGAAGTTGAAATCAAGATTCCACGTAAAATTTTTAGTCCTGACGGGTACTGTATTCAGTACAATTTCCTCACCCCTATTTTGAATGTTTCCGCCGTTAGTATAAAATGAAGAGGCGCCGGAAGCTACGGGTAAAGCAATCGTGAACAATTGATTGATAGTATTGGTATTAAAATAGGTAAAGTGTAAGCCCAATCTCCTATTCAATACCTGTAAATCCAACCCGGTTTCAAAGGATTGAGTCTGCTCAGGTTTTAAGTCCTTATTAGGCAGTGTAGGGCTTAAAGATAAAAAGCCGTTATTACCTCCCGGTGAAAAAGTGGCTGTCCTTTGTAACATAAACGGTTGAGCGCCGCTTCCCACCTGCGCCCATGATCCTCTTACCTTTGCCACGTCAATAAATTTAGGGAAAGAAGGGATTAGGTCAGAAAGTATTAAAGACAATCCAACAGACGGATAAAAATAGGAACGGTTATTGACCGGCAAAGTAGAACTCCAATCGTTCCTGCCGGTTACTGTCAGATAAGCAGCATCCTTCCATCCCAATTCTCCAAACGCATACAGTGATTGAACATTAACAGGAGCTCCCGGATCATCACTAACCACCGGGAAGTTAGCATTAGATAAGGTAAAGAGATTAGGCGCCAGTAAGGCGGGTCCGGTATTGGCAGTGAAAATAGCGCCGAGCAATTGCTTCTCAATATTACCACCTGCATGGGCGCTCAAGTGCCAATTATCAGACAGTTGTTTAGTATAAGAAAGCAAAAAATCAGCATTAAATTCATATTGCCGGCTGCTGGTTACTGCATAAGCTCCCTGCAATGCCCTTACTAAAGTACCATTATAGTCTTCCTGCTTGTCTGTTTCATTAATGCCATCATAAGACACTCTCCCCATCAGGTTAAGGTCGCTACTAAAATTATAGGTTAAAGATGCCAGGCCGGTTATCCTATCCACATTCTGACTATACAAGTTTCTATACAGCACCCAATATGGATTCTCCGCAGTGGAAGAAAACCCAGGCGCCCAGAAGTCTTGTTGCATCACTCCATTAGGACCCAAGAATTCATAATCCTTCGCATCCTGTGTCCGCACATTTCTGGGAATATTATATATCTGCTGAATGGGATTAAAGTTATTGGTTGATTGCCTGAGTACGCCATTAATTTTCTCTTTGGTATATTCCAGTTTTGAATCCAATGAAAATCTATCCGACAAATGGCTTACCACTCTAACCATCAAATTATTCTGCTGTAAAGTGTTGGTGGGCAATATATCTCTCGCCTCTGTCGAGGTTGTCGAGAAAAATGCCTGGGTCTTTTCTCCTCCAATGCTTGCCTGCAGATTATTAGAGATATTAAATCCGTTTTGAAATATATCTTTAATATTATTCGGCTGCGGCAAAAAAGGATAGGTTTCTCCTTTCTTGGCTGGGTTAATAGACCAGGTCGGCACCATCTGCCCATCCATTTTAGATCCCCACGAATAACCTGAACCGCTTTGATATTGTCCATTCGCACCTTGGCCATACTCATTTTGGAAAGGAATGCTTAAATCTGCCTGTCGAAACATGAAAGTATTATTCAGCCATACTTTAACGCCTTCACCACTTCCGGTTTTAGTAGTAATGATAATAGCGCCATTAGCGGCGGAACTGCCATAAAGCGCTGCCGCATTAGCTCCCTTCAGCACGTTTATGGAGGCAATATTATCAGCGTTCAAAAACTGGGGAGTTCCCAAAACGGGCACTCCGTCAATGACATACAATGGTTGGCTATCGCCGTTTATCGAAGTATTTCCGCGGAGAGTAACCCTTGCCGGAGTGCCGACCCCGGCTCCTGTCTGACTGATTTCCATTCCGGCAACTTTTCCATAGAGGGAGTTAATGATATTGGTTGACCTGGCTTCAGTCAATGGTCCGGTCTTAATGCCCTGAGTGGCATAACTGAGCGTTCTTTCTTCCTGCTTTATACCCAGGGCGGTAACCACTAATTGTCTCAGGCTCGTGGCAGAGGGACTTAGTTCGATATTGATCAACGACCTTCCATTTACTGCTATTTCCTGCGTGTTGTAACCAATAGAAGAAATTATCAACACAGCCCCATCCGGTACGTTCAGACTAAAGTTTCCAGCAGCATCCGTTATGGCCCCCATGGTACTTCCTTTAACCTGGATGGAAACGCCCGTTAAAGGTCTTTTCGTTGCTGCATCGGTAACTGTTCCCGAAACGGGGTTGTTCTCAATCTTTGTAAGCGGGGGGATATTTTTATCCGGCAATGAGCCTTCTTTTACTACAATAATCTTATTATTTAAGATGGAATAGCTCAATGGCTGGTCTCTGAAGCAGATGTCCAACGCTTCTTTCACCGAAACATTCGTAACATGAATATCTACGGGCTTAGCAAATTTTAGGTATTCATCTTTGTAAAAAAACTGATAATCAGTTTGCTTTCTTATCTCTTTAAATATCCTGCCCAACCGGATATTGTTTCCCGAAAGCGTTACGGTCTGCGCCTCACCCGGTTTAGCAGCAACCTGTAAACACGATGCAATGAGTAAAATAATAACCAGCTTCATGACCAACAGGTTTTTGAGAGAAAAAAGGCGGAATACAGAATTGCCGGCCTTTTTTATAGCATGAAATTGCCTACCTTTGTACAACTTGAGTTTATTCATAAACATTTATTTTTAGCGATGTGATAATTGAGTAGCTCAATGCTGCCGCCCGGGTACCAGCCAGGCGGCTTTTTTATATAAAGTAAAAACTTTATGGTCCCATAATTCAGTAAAATTTTAAATCTTTACTCTTAAATTATTTCTTTTTCTTTATGAAATATACAATCAATAATTCCGGGGCTATGATCTTTTTACAATACGACTAAATTCTTTCCCTCAACCTGGAACTGTACCCCACTCAATTCAAGCATTTTCAATACTTCAGAAAGGTTGGTATTCCGGCTGATAATTCCGGTGAAATGCCCGGAAGGAACGCCGTTTTTATAGGTCACTTCCACATCATACCATCTCGATATTTTTTTCATAATGGTAGCCATATTATCCCCGTCAAATTGAAAAATTCCCTCTTTCCACGCTACAGCCTCATTTACATCCGCCTTTTCCACTAGCCTGACCTGGCCTTCCTTATTCATCTCGGCTTGCTCCATCGGGTTTAAAATGGTTCCTGTTCCGCTCTCTGAAGCTACTTTTACCCTGCCTTCTACCAGAGTCACCTTCATATCGGCATTATCACTATAGGCATTCACATTAAAGTGGGTGCCTAAAACCGTTACATTCATTCCATTTGATTCCACGATAAAAGGTTGTGTGGCATTTTGTGCGATTTCAAAATAAGCCTCCCCGGTAATTTCCACTTTCCTGTTATTTCCTGTAAACGCCGTAGGAAAACGTATAGAGGAGGCAGCATTCAGCCATACTTTACTGCCATCCGGTAAAAGCAACTCATATTGTCCGCCACGCGGTGTTGTCAGGACATTATAAGCCAAAACTTTTTGCTCTCCGCGTTTTGTGTTTTGAGCCTCATACGCCAATTGTCCGCTGCCCGTTTTCATCACTTTACTATTTCCAAGATTGGCTAATTGTCCGCTATGGGCGTTGTCTAAAATGATTGTTTTCCCATTTGCCAAAGTAAGGGTTGCTTTGTTCCCGCCGGGCGCCACGTCGTTTTTCATTTGAAGGACATTAGCGGTCGTTTTTACAACCGGCTTTGTGGTATTATACCAAAAATATCCTCCCGTCATGAGTATGATCAATATAGCTGCCGCTGCAGCTCTCAACCATACAATTTTCATCCGTTTTACCCGGATTGATTTTTGATTACCTGACGTCCTTAAATGTTCCTCCAGCACATTGCGAAGTATCTGTTCGCTCTCCTCATTTGTAAAGATCTTTCCTGACTCCTGAAACTCATTCCATACTTTATCCATCAATGCTTTAATTCTTTTCTCATTCTGATTCTTATCAACCCATTGCATTAATTCAGATATTTCCTCTTCTGTTGCAATCTTATCGAAGTAGCGTTGAAATAAATACACTGCTCTCGTGTTTTCCATATGATTGATTTCTGTGTAGATGTTTTACAGCCTTTTTATTAAAGACACCAAAAATTAAAAAAAGGGGGTATGGCTACCATTTAATGATTTTTGATTTTACGATCTGTGATCTTAAAATCAGCGGTTATCCTAATAGTCATCATGATCAGTGTGCTATCCTGATCGCTATCATTTGAGGGCAGATATGATTACTAATACAAGCAGCATCAGCATATCTCCATGAGAGCGTACATAGCTGATAATGAAACGGTTGGCTAATTGAAGATATTTCTTTACGGTTTCGCGGGAGATGTGCATCTGCCGGGCAACTTCCTCATATTTTAATCTTTTCCGGCGACTGAGAATATAAGCGGTTTGCTGTTGTGCCGGTAACTTTTCCACGGCTTCATCCAGAATAGGAAAGTAGTCTTCTTCTGTCTTTAAAGGATTTTCATCTTCATACCATTTTTTTATATTCTCTTCTGCTTTCCGCTTACGTATCTCTTCCCTGGCAATTTGCCGAAGGCAATTAAAAGCATGATTCCTGGAGAGAACAAACAGATAAGAACTAAAATGTTCCACGGTGGCCAGGGAAACCCGGTTGGTCCATATTTTTATAAAAACCTCTTGTACAATCTCTTCTGCTGTTTCATGAGATCGTGTCAACTGCGAAATGTAAGACCCCAACTTATTGTGATAGGCATAAAATAATTGCGTAAAAGCAGCTTCATCCCCCTGCGAGGCAAGCATTAATAATTCCTTCTCGTTATGTAAAGTAGAAGTCGCCAAATAAAACCGAATTTGAATGTAAATTTAAAGAGAGTATTTGACATTCAAAAATCCGGCGTGAAAATGTGAAGATTTTATCTAAAACGGAACTATTCTGCATCCTTCACACATCGGAATCCCACGGTCGCATTGCGCTCAAACCCCGCAGAAACTTTCAGCAAATATTGCCGGTAAGTTAATGGTCTCGGACCTCCTTGTACATACCACCAACTGGAAGATGGATTGTAATAACTTCCGCCTTTCATCATAATATACCGGTAATTCCCGGTCTGGTATATGTCATTGGTTAGTTGCCATACACAAGCGACCAGATCCTGTAATCCATAAGGATTAGCTCCCTTTTTAAAAGCGCCCACGGAATATAATTGACCCGTGAAATTGCAAACTTTTGGATCAATTCCGTTGGGTTTCATCACAGTCAGCGTATTGGTAATAACCTGTGAAGTCCATTGAACTTTTCTTTTTTGTTTCCATGGCCAAGAATTTAGTTCGGGTGTTTGTGCCGCATATTGCCATTCTATTTCGGTGGGCAGACGTTTCCCGGCCCATTTTGCATAAGCGCAGGCATCTTTATAAGAAACATATACTACAGGAAAATTTTCTTCGTCTGCAGGAATCTCTCCATGTACCCAATTCTTTAAAAAATTGGCAGTATCCGGGGGCATATAATGTGTTGCGTCGAGAAAATATTTGAATTGACGATTAGTGACCGGGAACTTATCCATATAAAAAGATCTCATCCGGTAAATACTGTCTTCATTGAAATCAGGATAAGGAATAAAATCATCCCCATGAGTGGTATGAAATCTAAATTCCCCTGACGGGATTTTCACCATGCCTTTTGGGGTATGTGATACCGGTATAGTCGTATCAGATTTACTGATCAATACCGGTGTCCCGGGGGCTATCCGGCATATTCTTTCATCTATCAGTTCTTTATGGTTGAAAAGTTGAATAACAAATTTACCGTCATATTTTCCAAAAGACTTATTAAGGTAAACGGAATGTTTACCAGGTTCAAGGACC
The DNA here is from genome assembly GCA_004322015.1 of Chitinophagaceae bacterium. Lineage (GTDB taxonomy): Bacteria > Bacteroidota > Bacteroidia > Chitinophagales > Chitinophagaceae > FW021-bin31. The sequence goes on along the minus strand of SCQT01000209.1, from coordinate 4,437 downwards.
ACCGGCCTTTTCCCATAAGAAGGATTGCCTTCCCAAACTTTTATCTCCGTACCTTTTTCAGCGCTTACCGATAAGACATCACCGCTCAGATTCATTCTCAATAAATCAGGGAATTGTGCGATGCAATCTACAGCTCCTTCATTATTAGTTCCTAACCATTTTGCATCAAAGGCATCGGTTTGTGCAGGGATCCATAAAACACCTCCCTGCTTTTGCGGTTCTATTTCATTGTGGTACCAGATATCCACCCAGTGCATGGACTGATCAGCATGGCTCTTAAACAACCATCCTTTATAACCCTGAGGAATGATGCTGTATATGGTATAAATTGTTTTACATGAATCCGGCCATTTATTCACCCATATACTATCCCGTGAGGTAGATATAATGGGTGTATAATTCATGCTTATAAAGTTATGATCATTTTCTCTAAGAAGGAGCGTGGTTTCTCCCAAGTATTTATATTCTTTATTTAAATAATCAGGCTCTCCCGGTCTGAACAAATTCAGTTCAGTACCATACCCATTAAAAAATGCAAGTGAAAATTCTCTGCGGATCGGCTCTTTATAGACCTCTGCCACTCTGAAAATGGCAAAGTCAGGTTTGATGAATTTATTCAGATTCAGCATGGGCGGATAGTACAAAGCATTATGTACTCTTCCCGCCACAACCCCTTGCATATTCTTAGGGACTGCCATACCTTCGGGATACATGATCACGCCGGGTTTCACCTCATCAGCAGCCGCTTGCAGCGCATGGGAAGAGGCAGCTTTGGTATCCAGTACCACCCCGTCTGCATCAGTCTCCCTGATTATATCAGAAAGGCCGGTAAGATAATTTTCGTTGCGCGTACTCTCGTCCCATGGATTGTAGCATATAAAAAATTTACAGTTTAATTTGTGGAGATTCTCTACTAATGGCTTTATTCCGGCCAATCCTCCGGGAAGATCCCGGTAAAGATCAAATTGATTCCGCTGGTCTATTCCAAGCGTAGGCCATGTCGGCCAAATCCCCACGACATCATCTCCTCCAAATAATGATTTCCCGCTCTTTATGAAATCAGTTAAGTGATATTTGTTCTCTTTATCATCATAGAAACGATTGTCCCATGCCATCAAAAGCCGAATAACATAAGCTTTACGTATCCATTGCAAATCTTTTCTTTGAAACAGGCTATCATTAAAATCCTTTACATCGTAGAGATATCTCTTTTGAAAAATTTTACGCAGGCCCCGTTGCCACCTGCCCGAATAAAAATCCGCATATAAACTATAGGATATTTTCCCACCCGGATATAAGGTAGTTGTGAAGCGACCTAAACTACCCTTAGACAGAAGTTTAGAATCTCTCCGGGTCAGGGCGCAGATAAACAGGGAATCTTTCACAGGTGTTTCCGAAAACCCAAGTTCCCATGCATTATCCGGAAGGATCACATTGAGGGGTATCCTGCGGGGTAAAAAAAGATACGCGCGGGACAAAGGATTGTCTCCCATTCCCGTTATAAAAACTTTATCGGGATTTCGGCCTAAAGGAACTACATTGGAGATTGACAGAGTATCCTGTGATATGTTTTTAAAAAGTATGGTTCCCATGAAACCGGGATAGAAACCGGTATCTGAACTGAATTCAATTGATAATTTATCATCCCAATTTGATGGAAAGGAGCTGGTGCAATTATCTCCATTCATCTCAAAGCTTATCAACGGGACTGCATTGTTTAATTGATAAGATTGACTCGCATTATCCGCGAAAGCATTTATTGCCAGGTGACTGAGCCGAATATTTTTTAATGAAATAACTTCTTGCCCAAAACCAAGGGAAGGGACTAAAAGAATTATTACTCCGGTAATAATTCTTAAGAATGGATTTCTTTTCATCAGTAATGTTCATTTAGTATATCAGGTATTTTCATCTGTTTATCTACCCTGATCATTTTTAACTACGGGTGTTAAAGTAACATATAGCATACCATAGCTGCCATATTGCGCCTGGACTATGCGAATAGTATGTTGACCTTTTAAAGGAAGGAAGACCTGATGGTGATAGTCAGCATCATAGATTAACTTGGAAGGATCCCATGCGTTAATTACCAATTTATTGTCTATATAAACCTTAACGATATCTCCCGCACTTATTCCAATCCGGTAATAGGCTTTTGGAAAATTAATTTTAGCAGAGGAAATGGTTGCGAATTTACCATTAGGCAACACAGACCCAAACTTATTCCAAAAAGAATTATCCAGTTCCTTTACACTGATTTGTTTTAAAGGAGAAGAAGATTGCAACATTTTTTCGAAATTCGAAGGATATTTTATTGGATCAGAGACATCTGTAAATGAAAATAATTGAACTTTCCATGTGGTCGGCAGATACATTTTTTTATATGAAAAAACATAAGACGTACCAGCGGCATATTTTTTACCAAAAGGAGAAATAACTTCCTGCCCACTATATTCCAAAATAATGTCTATAGGCTCATTAGGCTTTTTATGAACAGATATCCTGCCTGGCACACCACCTTGCTCTGCAGATAAATCATAAACTCCATTTACGCTTTTTACTTTCCAACTCCCTCTTGGACCCGGGATATCGAAATCCATCTCTCCGTCACTATCGGTTTTAGTCCGCCAAAGTATCGGTGATTGAAAATCATAGGGTCCCCATTCTGTCATCATTATGTACCGTCTTCCCAGTGAATCCTTATTGGATGTAATTGCCTCGCCGGCATCTTTTATCTCCATCGGAGCAAATTGAGAATGGAGTTCGTTATGCGGATATAGTTGTTTATTAACAGATATATTATTTTTTATTCGCGTTTTTTCTACACTTGAATCCAATTGTATAAATTGAGTCGTTCGTGAAATCTTATTATTTTGAATTAAAACATTTGAGCTGTGGGTAATAAAAATACACCTGCCTTCTTTGTAAAATAAGTTATTCTGAATTACATAATTCATACTACTTACATCTCTTATTTTATCATAATCTCCTTCCATCCTGCGCCCGGGCGTTGCCCATAACTGAATCCCCATTTTATCCCCGATAAAAGAATTTTCCACAATACGATTATTCTGACCCTGTTCTATTGCAATCCCCGTATTATTATTCCCGAACCTGTTACCCATTATCAGCGTTTTGTAGCTATATCCACCCCACACCCCGTGATCACAACCATATATAGTATTATCAATTATTTTATTTGTACTGAAGGTGGCCTCCACACCGTTTGTCGGTGCATAGGAAAAATCATTATCATATATTAAATTATCATTACAGCCGCCTTTCCCTGTTTTCATAGTATATGCTCCCGCCCAAAGAAAAAAACCATCTCCGCTATGTGTCGCCGAGTTATAAGCAAAAATATTATGACTACTTTGTTCGTACACCAGAATAGCCGCCGCATCCTGACCCCTTGCATAAACACCATAACTGAAGCCACGGACATTCCAGTCTAATTTGTTGTTCATTACTTTATTATAAGAACTTTGGTAAAAGCCAATACCAATTCCGGAGTTAAATGAAAAGTTATTATTATATATTATTCCATCTGAACACTTTGTCATCATTAAGCCACATTGACCGTCCATCACTGTATCATTCCTGACAACCATACTATCACATGACTCTAAGTAAATTCCGGCTCCATAACGCAACCATTGGTCATTTTCATTGTGATGATAACTTTGCCAATCGCTTAAATCTTCCCTTTTTCTATCGCTATTCAAATGTTGTCTAAAATTATAGCTGAAATTACAATTCTCAATCTTTAAATTGTGTACATCTCTGCCCATTACAGCTATTTTATATCCCTTTATTATGGCATTCTTTATGGTAATATTTTTACCCCCTTGAATATAAATCGCTACTCCGGAGAATTGATCGGGGAAATTCTCATTCATTCTGCTTTTTAATACGGAGCCGTTAAAATCAACAGTGATATTGTCACCTTTTATCTCAATAATGCCACTATTTAAAGCAGGATCTGCATTTATCTTATAAACAGATCTTTTTATCGTTACCGATTGGGTTATTACCATCTTTTTAGTTATAGGAATTGCTCCTTTCGCTGTCAAAATTATCGGATAATAAGAGAGGCAAAATAGGATTATACAGAATCTTGCTATGTTCTTCATTGTATTGTTTAGTATGTAGATTACGGAATTAATAAATTAATTTTATTTCACGACCGGGAACACCGATATACGCAGCCGGGTAGCTCCCATAGGGATCAGAGTGATCTGCCTTGCCGGCGTATTCACCGCCACCGGACTCTGTGGCAATGCCCCGCATAGTCCGTGCTTATCCATAGTCCAGTCGGGGATCTGTTTCCCCGTAGTCACTATCTCGATCGGGACTGACTGGGGGGTAAATGGGAAGTTATCTTTAGGCCATGCTTTGTGGATGATCTTAAACTCTTTTGTCACTTCCCCCTCTCTT
>SCQT01000208.1 GCA_004322015.1 Chitinophagaceae bacterium | reverse complement strand
GAGAGTAAATAATGTAAAAGAGGATTTCTTTATCAGTCATCTGTTGCCGGATAGTCAATGGAGCAAAGCAAAGCCTCTGATCCTTGGTTCCCAGTTTTTGGGAAATCGGGCAGGCGGAAATGTTAATTCACCTTATAATGAAGGGGCTGAAACAATTTCACAGGATGGGAAAATATTGATTTATACTATATGTAACCGTCCCGGCGGTATGGGCAGTTGCGATATTTATTATGCAATAAGGACGGATAGCGGATGGAGTCAGCCTTATAATATCGGACCGCCTGTCAATACGCCCTATTGGGAATCGCAGCCCTGCCTTTCTCCCGATAATCGTGACCTGTATTTCGTCAGTAACCGGCCCGGAGGCTACGGAGGCAGCGATATTTATGTCAGCCATTTACAGCCGGGCGGGACCTGGGGCCAGCCCGTCAATTTAGGCCCCGATATCAATACGGCAGGAGATGAGAGCAGTCCGTTTATACATGCGGATAATCAGACTTTGTATTTTGCCTCCAGCGGATGGCCCGGCGTTGGCGGAGTAGATCTGTATTATTCGAGAAGGCAGCCTGATGGCAGTTGGAGCAAGCCCCATGATTTGGGCTATCCTATCAACACCATTGATCATGACGGGAGCATCTTCGTTACTGCAGATGGGAAAACGGCTTACTTTGCTTCAGACCGGAGTGATTCCCATGGAGGGCTTGACATTTATAAATTTGAATTGTATGCAGGCGCACAGCCTGTTCATACTTTGTATGTACAGGGATATGTATATGATAATAAAACAAACAAACGCCTGACAGCTACTCTGGAATTAATAGACCTGGGAACAGGCAAAACGCTGACAATTATTCCCACTGATCAGGACGGGAGTTATTTGGTGACTTTGCCGGTCGGGAAAAATTATGCTTTTGAAGTCAGCAAACGGGGGTATCTGTTCTTTTCAGATAATTTTTCGCTAAAAGATTCTACAGGCGGCAAACCTTTTCAAATCAATATAGGACTGGAACCCATTGAGGTGAATGCCCATGTCGTTTTGAAGAATATTTTCTTCGATTTTGATAAATACACTTTAAAACCCGAATCTGAGACAGAATTAGACAATCTGGTGCAACTTTTAAAGCTGAACCCGAATGTAAAGATCCGGTTGAATGGCTATACAGACAGTGTGGGAAGCGCTGAGCATAATCTGATCTTATCTCAAAACCGCGCCCAGGCGGTGGTAAATTATCTGATTTCCAAAGGTATCTCTGAATCCAGGCTCTCCGCTAAAGGATATGGTTCTGCCCATCCCGTAGCTCCTAATGATACAGAGGAAGGGCGTACCTTGAACAGAAGAACTGAATTGGTGGTTATAGGAGAGAAATAAGAATAATCATATAGTTCGACTGCCCATGTACTATGAAAAACACTATATTATTGTGTTCTATAAAAGAACGTACCGTCCTCTACCGTTTTTGCCCAATTCTCATTCTTTAAATCATTTATTTTGAGTTGGTCAAATAGTCTTTTACTACCTGTTATTGTCATTGTGAATTGATTCTGATTCAAAAGATTCTTTTGGGTTAGGACGTAACTAATATCATATTTCCTTTTAGGAATTATTTTCTCAATTAAAGGTGTTAAGTAATCACTGATTGCTTCAGGACTGGAAAACTTTTGATTCCGTGGAAATTCAATTTGAAAACTTCCTTCGTATTTAAATTCTATTTCCTTCTTTAAGGTTCTTTTTCCGATTAACCTATAAAAACTATTTCATATTTCATCTAAGGGTATTTTATATGTTTTACCTTCTTTCACCGCTTGTTCGCTTCTCTTTATTTAGCCACGAACTCGGGGTCATAAGGGCTTTCTTCCTTCATACTTTTTTCACAGCATGCCCATTGACCTCTCTTTTTTCAAAAGGGACTTTCATGGCTTTCAGAATAATTTCCGGCGCCTGCAGTTGTTCTTTATTTTTAGGGTGAACAGTAATGGCTTCCATGAGTGCTTATTTTATGCTAATATCGGAAAAAACGTGTATTTAGAAGTGGAATTCCCTGCTTCATCGCCCGCCGATCGGCCGGCAGGTTCATCATTCCTTGTTCATGATTCCTTATTCAACGTCGTTTAATTACCTTTGCGTTTTCAAAAATCCCCGCTACATGGAAGTAACTTTAGAAACTGCCAAACAACTTGGACTGACTGAAGAAGAATTTAACAAAATCAAAGAGATTTTAGGACGAACGCCGAATTTTACGGAACTGAGTATGTATTCCGTAATGTGGAGCGAGCATTGCAGCTATAAAAATTCAATCGCTTTACTCAAAACCCTGCCACGCGAAGGGGGGAAATTATTGGTAAAAGCCGGTGAAGAAAATGCCGGCTTGGTGGATATCGGCGATGGTTGGGCCTGTGTATTTAAAATCGAATCGCACAATCATCCCTCTGCTATTGAACCTTTCCAGGGCGCAGCCACAGGGGTAGGTGGTATTCACCGTGATATTTTCACTATGGGTGCACGGCCCGTGGCTGCCTTGAACAGCTTACGCTTCGGCAACCCTGAAGATGCCAGGACTCAACATTTGATCCGGGGAATTGTGCATGGAATCGGTCATTACGGTAATTGTTTCGGAGTTCCTACCATTGGCGGAGAAGTGTATTTTGATGAGTGTTACAGCACGAACCCGTTAGTGAATGCGATGAGCGTGGGCATTGTTCGTGTGGGCAAAACAGTTTCCGCCACTTCGTACGGGGAAGGGAATCCGGTATTTATTGTGGGTTCTGATACGGGGAAAGACGGTATCGGCGGCGCTTCCTTTGCTTCTGCCAATATTGATGAGGATAGTGCGGAAGATCTGCCTGCAGTGCAGGTAGGCGACCCTTTTCAGGAAAAAAAGTTATTGGAGGCCTGCATGGAAATTGCGGAAACAGGAGCTTTAATTGGCATGCAGGATATGGGGGCTGCCGGCATTACATGCTCTTGCTCGGAAATGAGTGCTAAAGGTGAGCATGGCATGCACATTGACCTGACGAAAGTACCTACGCGTCAGCAGGGAATGAAAGCCTGGGAAATGTTGCTGAGCGAAAGCCAGGAACGTATGCTGATAGTTGTTAAAAAAGGCCGTGAGCAGGAAGTGTTGAAAGTGTTTGAAAAATGGGATTTGAATTGTGTACAAATCGGCGAAGTCACTAAAGAGCCTCGATTAAAATATTATCTGCATGGTAAGCTGGAGGCAGATGTCCCTGCTGAAAGCCTGGTGTTGGGAGGGGGGGCGCCGGTTTATCACAGGGAAACGAAAGTTCCCGCTTATTTTGAAAAAATAAAGCAGTTTTCTGTGGATAAAATTCCCGTGCCGGAAGATTTAAAGGCCATTGCTGAAAAAATCATTTCTCAGCCTGACATTGCTTCAAAACGTTGGATTTACACGCAATATGACAGCATGGTCGGTACGGGGAATGCAGGGTATAATGCACCTTCCGATGCACAAATGGCTTTAGTGAAAGGGACAAAAAAAGCGTTGCTGATGACGACTGATTGCAACGGGCGTTATGTATTTGCCAATCCATACCAGGGTACCATGACTGCAGTGGCGGAAGCGGCCAGAAATATTGTTTGTTCCGGTGGACAACCCTTAGCTGTAACAAATTGCCTGAATTTTGGTAATCCTTACGATCCTGAAGTATATTATCAATTTTCTGAAGCTATTAAAGGCATGGGTGACGCATGCCGGAGATTTGACACACCCGTGACCGGCGGTAATGTCAGCTTTTATAATCAATCCCCCGATGGACCTGTGTTCCCAACACCCGTTATCGGTATGGTGGGATTGTTAAATGATTTAAAAAATCATACTACACTGAATTTTAAAAATCCCGGTGACAATATTTATTTGATCGGGCAAAGTCGTAACGATATCAATTCCTCTGCCTACTTATATAAAGTTTTAGGAGAAAAATACAGCCCCGCACCGCACTTTGATCCCGAGGAGGAATTTGCTTTGCAAAAAATGACCGGTATGCTTATTCAGGCTGGTGTGGTACGATCTGCGCATGATATCAGCGATGGCGGATTATTTACCACGTTATTGGAAAGTGCTATGGTGGACGATCTCGGTTTTAAAATTGAGACAAATAAAACTATCCGGAAAGATGCTTTCCTGTTTGGTGAATCGCAAAGCCGTGTGGTCGTTTCAGTCAGAGAAGGCGATTGTGCTGAATTTGAGAGATTGCTTGGTGGAGTGATATTTGAGAGATTGGGAGAAGTGACCGAAGGAAATATCCTGGTTGACGGAGAAAACTGGGGAAAAACTGTTGATTGGAAGAATAAATATGATACTGTGTTGGAAAATTTGATGGAAGGGACTGTAAATTAATGGCCGGTTCCGTTGTTTTACAGCTCTCCTTCTTGGATATTTAATGTTCCTAAATAAATAATATGGGTTCTTGGTAGATTGCCCCTGTCAAAGCCCTGGATACTTCCTATTAAAAGCGTACTAAAAGCGTATTAAAAGCGTACTAAAGGCGTACCAATACTCTGAAAAATATCCCGGTTACCCGGGTATAAAATATCACACATACCTTTTAATACGACTTATAAAATAACTTTCTATGGTTTTATTGCCTTTCAGGAAATCACTTTTTCTATGTACTTTTGTCATCTCTTTTATATAAAATACTTATAAGTTTATGCCCCTAAAAACAAGTCAGTCAGGCATCCTGAATAAAACCTCTTTAGAATTCTTAAAAACATATCTGAATAATGCGTCTCCCACCGGCTTTGAAAGCAAAGGCCAAAAATTGTGGCTGGACTATATCTCCCCTTATATTGATGAGCATATTGTAGATCCTTACGGAACAGTAGCGGGTGTGATCAATCCGGGTCAGATGTTTAAGGTGGTTATCGAAGCGCATGCCGATGAAATTTCCTGGTTTGTCAAGTACATTACCCCCGAAGGATTGATTTATGTAACGCGCAACGGCGGCTCAGATCATCAGATTGCCCCCTCCAAGCGCGTCAATATTCATACAAAAAACGGGATGGTAAAAGCCGTTTTCGGATGGCCGGCCATTCATACCCGTAAAAGGGACAGTGACAGCAAGGAACCCCAGCCCAAAATAGAAAATATTTTCTTAGACTGTGGCGCCAGAACTAAAGAAGAAGTGGAGAAATTAGGAGTGCACGTGGGTTGCGTGATCACTTATGAAGACGGTTATGAAGAATTAGCTTATGACAATATTATCTGTCGTGCATTGGATAACCGCATTGGAGGGTTTATGATCGCGGAAGTAGCTCGTTTGTTGAATGAAAACAAAAAGAAATTGCCTTATTCCTTATATGTGGTAAATGCAGTTCAGGAGGAAGTGGGATTACGGGGGGCGGAAATGATGTCGAGAAGGATAAAAGCAGATGCAGCTATTATCACAGATGTGACACACGATTCCACCACACCGATGATCAGTAAAGTATTGGAAGGAGAAATTGCTTGTGGTAAAGGTCCGGTGTTAAGCTATGCACCTGCTGTGCACAATTTATTATTGAATGAGCTCATTGAAACAGCAGAAAAAAATAAGATCCCCTATCAGCTATTAGCTGCCAATCGTAGTACCGGCACGGATACCGATGCCTTTGCCTACGCCGGCGAGGGAACACCTTCAGCCCTGATCTCTTTGCCGTTGAGATATATGCATACTACAGTCGAAATGATCAATAGAAAAGATGTGGAACAAACCATCCTGCTCATGTATCATGCATTGCTGCGACTTTCACCTAAAACAAAACTGCGATATCTTTAAAGTATTTATTAAAGAGTTAAATTGGGACGGACAAATATCCAAATAGTAAAAATAAAATGACAAATAAATACCAAATTCCACATGCAAATTTTCAATTTTCAAATCAGGGGGGGTGAGCATTTGGGTTTTAACGACGGGGACTTATTTGATTTTGTGATTTGTAATTGGAGATTTTTTGCTAAAAATGGTTAGAAATTTTAGAACATACTAAAAATTAATTATGTCCGTATATATTCGTCATGACTGGACCATAGATGAGATCAGCGAAATTTATCATACGCCTGTATTGGAATTAGTTTATCGCGCTGCCACTATTCATAGAAAATATCAGGATACGGGAGAAGTGCAGGTCTGTACTTTACTATCCATCAAAACAGGAGGATGCCCCGAAGATTGTGCGTATTGTTCACAATCAGTTCATCATCATTCCGGGGTAAAAGTGGAAAGCCTGATGAAAACAGAAGAAGTGCTGGAAAAAGCGCGCAAAGCTAAAACCGCCGGTTCCACCCGTTTTTGTATGGGAGCAGCCTGGAGGGAAGTGCGGGATAACCGCGATTTTGACCGGGTATTGGAAATGATTCGCGGGGTGAATGATCTGGGGCTGGAAGTTTGCTGTACCTTGGGAATGTTAACTGAAGAACAGGCTAAAAAATTACAGGAAGCAGGTTTATATGCCTACAATCACAACTTGGATACATCGCCTGAATATTACGGCGAAATTATTCATACGCGTACTTATGAAGACAGGTTGCGCACCTTGGAAAATGTTCGCAAATCCGGTGTGACGGTTTGTTGTGGCGGTATCATCGGATTGGGTGAAACACATGAAGACCGTATCAGCATGTTGCATGTATTGAGTAATTTACCGGAACATCCCGAATCCGTTCCGATCAACGGGTTGGTGGCTATTCCGGGAACGCCTTTGGAAAATAATGCGCCTTTTGATGTATGGGATATGGTGCGCATGATTGCCACTGCCCGCATTCTGATGCCCAAGACTATGGTGCGATTAAGTGCCGGAAGAAAAGAAATGAGTACAGCTGAACAGGCGTTTTGTTTTATGGCAGGCGCCAATTCTATTTTTACCGGAGAAAAATTATTGACCACACCCAATCCATCCTTAGAAGAAGACCAGGAAATGTTTGACCTGTTGGGGCTAAAGCCTCGTGAATCATTTAAAGAAGAAAAACATGGGACGTATATTTGAAGTTCGCAAAGCCAAGATGTTTGCCCGCTACGATCGTATGGCAAAACAATTTACCCGCTTCGGAAAAGAGATTGCTATCGCTGTAAAACAGGCCGGTCCGGAACCGGAAAATAATCCGATGCTGCGCCGTATTATGCAAAATGCAAAGGCGATCAATATGCCTAAAGAACGCATTGAATCAGCTATCAAACGAGCTGCCAGCAAGGAATCAGCTACGAATTACGATGAAGTTTTATATGAAGGTTATGCCCCACATGGAATTGCCGTATTAGTTGAAACTGCTACAGATAATACTACGAGAACCGTAGCCAACATGCGCTCCCTTTTTAATAAAGGCAATGGTAATTTAGGGAATAGCGGCAGCGTCAGCTTCATGTTTAACAGAATGGGGGTATTTAAACTAAATCCTAAGGGGTTAGATCAGGAAACCTTAGAACTGGAGTTGATTGATGCGGGTTTGGAAGAACTGGGTGAAGATGAAGAAGGTAACATCATTGTCTGGTGTGCTTTCAATGATTTTGGGGCTATGCAAAAAGCATTGGAGGATAAGGGGATTGAACCGGTTTCATCTGAACTGGAATGGATACCTACCACCACTACTGAATTACCGGAAAATGAAGCCGAAGACGTACTTAAACTTGTGGCACGCCTTGAAGAAGATGATGATGTACAGAAAGTATATCATAATCTGAGGTAAGTAAGTAGTATTGTAAATAATCCTTATTGACTTAAGCCGGTCCTATTCATTTGGTTTACGAAAGCTCCGGAACAAGGAAAGTTGGATGTTTCTGATAACGAAGCTGTGAGGAGATATTTCGTTTCCTGTCCAGGTTACCACTTTTACAACGCGAGTATGTAACCTCCCTAAATCAGGTGGCAAGATCTTATTTAGGCTTGTTACTTTGCATTAAAGTGCAAGTAAGGAGGACCAGACTATGAAAAAGTTAATCCTGCCATTTATCATTCTTATTGGGTTTACGGCCTGCGAAAAACAGAGTATATCTCCGAAGTATGTAGTGGAAAACCTATATGTTGGAGACTCTGTCAAATATAATTTGGACAGTTTACCGGTACCATTACCCACCCCACCCCAAGATTATAATAACTACAATATACTTGTACAGGTGTATTCTAATAATACCGTAGTCTTGGATTATACCCATATCCTTGGAGAAGGATTAAGTGTAAATTACCGCATGTTCATAAGGTACAATGGTAATAATTATGTTCAGGAAGGATGGTATAGGAATAGAATAGGTAATGACTATATTATTCCAGTTCACAGTGAAGTCGCCATATATCACACAGTTCCTTACCAGGGAACTATAGGTCCAGGATCGGGAGGTTAAGTATAAGATAGGACAATTTTTAAATATTTCTTGACGCCATGCAGCGTTTTCCCTGAAAAAATTGTCTTATACAATGTGAATAAATTATTAAGGTTCACTTTTTCATGAAATCTGGCATGGAATTTCGTGTAATATGAAGGAAGTAGAAAAAATACCCTATATGAATACCTTAACATTTTGGCTGGTAATCGTTGCTATCGTCGTTGGGATTGCGGCAGCGGTCTATTTTATTGCAAAAGGGAAGTTTTTTAAGCGTAATGAGTTTGATGCAACAAGAGATTTATTTATCTGATGCAGAAACAAATGCTTATCCGACACTCACCTTTCCTTTGACTCTGGCTATCACTTCTTCAGCAATGCTGTTGGGAGCAGGAGCATAATGTGAAAATTCCATAGTAGAAGTGGCTCTTCCCGAAGTCAGCGATCTTAATTGCGTTACATATCCGAACATTTCACTTAATGGTACTTTGGCTTTGATCACCTGTAGATTATTTCTGCTGTCCAGGCCTTCCATCAGGCCACGGCGGCGGTTCAGGTCGCCCGTTACTTCACCCATATATTGATCGGGGGTTACTACTTCCACCTTCATGATCGGTTCCAGCAATACCGGCTTGGCTTTCCTGGCAGATTCTCTGAAACCTGCTTTGGCAGCCATTTCAAATGACATCGAATCGGAATCCACCGGATGGAAGCCGCCATCAAAAATACGGACCTTCATATTTTCAACCGGAAAGCTTGCTAACACACCTGTTGACATAGACTGTTGAAACCCTTTCTGAATAGCGGGTATAAATTCCTTCGGAATAGAACCTCCGAAAATATCATTGACGAATTGCAAGGTTCCACCCGGATTTTCTTTCAGCCATTCTTCATCGGCCGGCCCTATTTCGAAATATATATCGGCAAACTTACCGCGACCACCGGTTTGTTTTTTCAATACTTCACGGTGTTCAATAGTGGCGGTAAATGCTTCCTTATAGGCAACCTGGGGGGCGCCTTCGTTTACTTCCACTTTAAACTCCCGCTTCATTCTGTCCACAATAATTTCCAGATGAAGTTCGCCCATGCCGCTTAATACTGTCTGACCGGTTTCGTCATCGGTTTTTACTTTCAGGGTGGGATCTTCTTCAATTAATTTTGCGATAGCCATTCCCATTTTATCCATATCGGCCTGGGTCTTTGGTTCTATGGCCACAGAAATTACCGGTTCGGGAATAAACATAGACTCCAGCACAATCGGGTGATCCTCATCGCAAAGAGTGTCCCCGGTTTTTATTTCTTTAAAACCCACAGCAGCGCCGATATCGCCTGCCTCAATGAAATCTATGGGATTTTGTTTATTGGCATGCATTTGAAGAATACGGCTGATACGTTCTTTTTTCCCCGAACGCGTGTTCAGCACATAGGATCCGGCATCTAAACGGCCTGAATAGCAACGGAAGAAAGCCAGACGTCCTACGAATGGATCGGTCATAATTTTAAATGCAAGAGCGGAAAAAGGCTCTTTAGTACTCGGATGACGTTCATCGGGCTCGCCTGTTTCAGGATTGGTTCCTTTAATAGCTTCTACATCCAAGGGGCTGGGTAAATATCTTACCACACAATCCAGCATGGCTTGTACACCTTTATTTTTAAAGGAGGAACCACAGATCATAGGCACAATACTCATATCAACAGTGGCTTTCCGGAGTGCTACGTGAATTTCATCTTCAGAAATAGTATCGGGATTATCAAAGAATTTCTCCATCAGCTTGTCATCATATTCAGCTACCGATTCGATCAGTTGGGCGTGCCAATATTGCACGTCTTCCTCCATGTCGGCTGGGATAGGAATTTCCTCATACTTCATTCCCTGGGTGGCATCATCCCAAATAATCGCTTTATGGGCAATCAGATCCACCACTCCTTTGAAATTATCTTCAGCGCCAATAGGTAACTGTAACGGAACAGCCTTGGCGCCCAGCATTTCCTTTACCTGTTTTACCACATTCAGGAAATCGGCTCCCGCACGGTCCATTTTATTTACAAATCCAAGACGGGGAACTTTGTACCGGTTTGCCTGGCGCCATACGGTTTCAGATTGTGGTTCTACACCATCTACAGCGGAAAACAGAGCAACCAGTCCATCCAATACACGCATGGAACGTTCCACTTCAATGGTAAAATCCACGTGTCCCGGGGTATCAATGATATTAAACTTATATTGTTGAGTGTCCGGAACCGGTTCACCCTGATGAGTAGGAAATTTCCAGAAACAGGTGGTGGCAGCGGAAGTAATAGTAATTCCTCTCTCTTTTTCCTGTGCCATCCAGTCCATGGCGGCGGCACCGTCGTGCACTTCTCCTATTTTATGAGAAACGCCGGTGTAATATAGAATCCGCTCTGTAGTGGTCGTTTTACCGGCGTCAATATGAGCTGCTATACCAAAATTCCGTTGAAACTTAAGATCTGACATATTAGTAACTTGTTATACCCTGAAATGGGAAAATGCTTTATTGGCTTCAGCCATGCGGTGAGTATCTTCTTTCTTTTTAAATGCAGCACCTTCGCCTTTGCTGGCTGCTACGATTTCGTTAGCTAATTTTTCTGCCATGCTTTTGCCATTTCTTTCCGCAGCATAACGTACGAGCCATTTCATGCTAAGGGATATTTTACGGTCTGCGCGTACTTCTGTGGGAATCTGGAAGGTAGCTCCGCCAATACGACGGCTACGCACTTCCACCATTGGAGTAATGTTTGACAAGGCTTTCTTCCAAATTTCATATCCATTCTCGCCTGTTATTTTGGATACCTTTTCAATGGCATCATAAAAAATACTATAAGCGATGCTTTTTTTCCCCTTTTCCATCACATTATTTACAAAACGCGTGACCATTGGATCGCTGAATTTTGGATCCGGAGCTAACGACGCTTTTTTGGCAGCTTGCTTTCTCATGATTAATTACGAATTATTTTTTTGCAGTTTGTTTTTCACGTTTCGTACCATATTTGGAACGTCCTTGTTTGCGATCCTTAACACCCGCTGTATCTAATGCGCCGCGTACGATATGATAACGTACTCCCGGAAGGTCTTTTACCCTCCCGCCACGAACCAACACGATAGAGTGTTCCTGAAGATTGTGTCCTTCACCCGGGATATAGGCAATTACTTCCACCTTATTGGTGAGGCGGACTTTTGCTACCTTCCTTAAAGCAGAATTAGGCTTTTTGGGAGTGGTGGTGTATACACGGGTGCATACTCCGCGGCGTTGCGGACAAGTGTCCAGTGCACGGCTTTTCGATTTGGCACGGATAATATTTCTTCCGTTTCGTACTAATTGTTGAATGGTAGGCATTCTGTTTTTACCTTAATAATGTTTACATTGATTTAACAGGGGTGCAAAGGTATAGAAAAATTATAAATTTTAAAATATTAATCCTATATAAAAAAAACCGGCGCGCTCTTCCAACGACTGAACACGCCGGTCAAATCCTGTCCGCTCTGTCTTTTCAGGGATTGCCCTGAGAACATAAGGCAGAATTTATCACCTGTAATACTTTTTAGAATTTATACTCTCCACATCCAATCCCGGGTATCCTCTGTTCTTCCGTAGTGCAGATCATTCAGCTCCTTAAGCAGCATCTGGGCTATTTCCCACCGTTCATGCGGCTTAAGGCGTATATCCAGCCCGTGGTATTGCATTTCACTGATAAATATAATATTCGCAGCCGTTCCCGAACCGAATACTTCCTGCAATGTGCCGTCTTTATGGGCGGCGATCAGCTCATCCACTGAGACGAGACGCTCTTCCACCTCAATTCCCTGTCCCCTTAATATTTGTATCGCGCTATCGCGGGTCACTCCATCCAGGATGGTGCCTTCATCCAATCCGGCAGTGAGCACTTTGCCGTTTATTACCACAAACAGATTCATGGTGCCGCACTCCTGCAGATACTTGTGCTCTTTGGCATCCGTCCAAAGGATCTGGTCAAAGCCTTTCCTGATCACTTCCTCAGTAGGATAAAGACTGGCAGCATAGTTGCCGGCTGTTTTCGCAGCGCCTACACCGCCCTCACAAGCCCTCACATAATGATCTTCCACATATAACTTCAGCGGCTTGTTGTAATAAGGCCCCGTAGGGGATGTGAAAATAATGAACTTATACTTTTTGCCGGGTTTTACTCCAATCAGATCGTCAGTGGCGAACATGAATGGCCGGATATATAAGGAACTGCCCTCTTCGGAAGGAATCCAATCTTTATCCAGGGCCACCAATTGCATCATGCCATCCAGGAATATTTCTCTTGGAACAGCAGGCATGGCCATCCGTTTGGCAGATTTTACAAAACGATCAAAATTCTTATCGGGACGGAATATTGCTGCATTCCCCTGCTGATCCCGGTAAGCTTTAATTCCTTCAAAAATAGATTGCCCGTAATGCAGGGTAAGGTTGGCAGGCGTCATTTGAATAGCGCCAAAGGGCATAATCCCTACTTCCCGCCATGCACCATCTGCATAATCAGCCACCAGCATGTGATCTGAAAATACATGCCCGAAAGGTAAATGGCTGAAATTAGTTTTTTTCAGGCGGCTGTTTTCCGTTCTTTGTACAGGCCAGCTGTCTCTCCCGTGTATATTGACAGCTACAGCCTTCTTTTCTGCAACCAGCGAATCTGACATCATAAGCGTGTTTCTTTAATTTTTTCTGTTTTTTACTTTGCTTAATATTGCAAATTAAACGAATTTTCCGCATTTGCAATTTATTTTATCCGATAATCCTTTGACAGATGAGCTTAAAAGAAGTAAGTTTAGATCCCTTTTTGATGGCCGGAATTTACCGTCAGCCCTTAATAAAAGCGGAACCTGTTTCTGCAGAAATCTCTCCCGGGGCTGGAAGACCTGTTCCTTCCTTGGGGAATAACAGGCAACGATGGTTGTTAGTAATCCATAATCCGGAAGAAGCTTACCTGAATGAAGAGATTTTTAATATGCTTTTAAAGCTGTTGAACGCTTGCAAGCTTACCTTGGATGATATTGCTTTAATCAATACTGCCCATTTACCTGAAACCGGTTTTTCTATTTTCAGGCAGCAATTTTCACCACGTAAAATGATCCTGTTCGGACAGGCATTGACGGAAATGACAGATGACCATCCTAAAAATAAAGCATGGGAAGAAAACGGTATTCATCTCTTACGTACGGATTCCCTGAAGGATATGTACAGCGATCAGTCATTGAAAATGCCTTTTTGGAATGCCTTAAAAGATTTTTTGTCCGTGTAAGCTTACTTTTGAATCATGATAGAATTCATTTTTGCCACTCATAACCCTAATAAAGTAGTTGAGATATGTTCTTTGTTGGGAGAAAATATGCATATTATCAGTCTTGACGAGGCAGGGTTATATGAGGATATTCCTGAGCCCTACGATACCATTGAAGCCAATGCGGGAGAAAAATCATCCGTGATTTACCGTCTCACGGGTAAAGATTGTTTTTCCGAAGATACCGGGTTGGAAGTGGACTCCCTGCATGGCGCTCCGGGGGTTCATTCGGCACGATATGCAGGGCCTCAGAAATCAGCGGGGGACAATGTGGCTTTGTTACTGCAGAATATGCTGGGAAAAAAAGATCGCCGGGCGCAGTTCAGGACAGTTATTTCTTTGTTTTTACATGGACAGGAATATCAGTTCGAAGGGATCAGCAGGGGGGCTATCACGCTGGTTCCGAGTGGAGATAACGGATTTGGATACGATCCCGTTTTCATTCCGGATGGGAGCGATCATACTTTTGCGGAAATGGATCTGAATGAAAAAAATAAATTCAGTCATCGTGCAAAGGCATTTTCAAAGCTTTATGCATTTTTAAAAGAAAAATCATAGCCCTATGCCAAGGATTATTTTAGACATGCCGGAAAAATTCTCTTTTTCCACCACTATTCCGGTACGAATTACAGATATTAACTATGGCGGGCATTTGGGGAATGATGCACTCCTTTCTATCCTTCATGAAGCCAGAATACAATATTTGCAAAGCATAGGTTGCAGTGAGTTGGATGCTTATGGCGCCGGCCTGATCATGGCAGATGCAGCCATCACATATAAAGGCGAAGGATTCCAGGGTGATGTGCTGAGGGTTGAGCTTACTGCGGGTGAACTGACCACTCGCGGGTTTGCCTTATTTTACAGAGTTAGCTGCCGCCGTGATGAAACAGATATATTCATTGCCGAAGCGCGAACAGGGATGTTATGCTTTAACTATGAAACGCGGAAGGTGATTGTTTTACCGGATCAGTTGAGGGAAAAATTGACTGTATAAAAACCTCTTTGCTGATTTGCCTAAAGCGTCTATCTTTGCCGCTCCGAAAAAAGAACCTGAATGCCCAGGTGGCGAAATTGGTAGACGCACTGTGTTCAGGTCG
>SCQT01000207.1 GCA_004322015.1 Chitinophagaceae bacterium | reverse complement strand
TTCCTGCCTGCCGCAGGCAAGTTCAAAGAACTTATCCCGTATATGCGGGAAATTTATTACTTGCTATGACCTTCCCCGCTATTTCTTGTCATTTGATTCCTGCTGTTCCCTGTTAACAACTGTGGGATAACATATTGGAATTCTCCTGCTGCCAATGATGTATAACATAAAATATTGATAGCAAGTATATTATATAAATTATATCCCCATAATATAAATATTAACCTTTTGTTCTTTTGTCTCTGACGGAGCCCGATACTCGTCAGATGAGCGACGATAAATATCGCCATACCGACTGAAACGTCGGTAGTCGTCGGACTTGATACAAAAGAACCAAAAGATCAAGGCTCCATAAAAAATTGCTAAAAATTTGAATAGCTGCCTAAAATGAAATAAGTTCCATCTTATGAATAACACCAGGCATTCGTAGGACTTACCAACAAAAAACAAAGCCAAGCATTGGTAACATTCTATTTCATTTTTTAACCTGCCTTTGCCGGCAGGCAGGCGGCATCCTTTCAAATTTTTTTAACGCATTTTTTATGATGCCCAAGGACTCGTGCAATCGTTATGCAACTTTTCATTCCTGCCTGCCGCAGGCAAGTTCAAAGAACTTATCCCGTATATGAGGGAAATTAACTACTTAGGATGAGCCCTTCAGGAAAATATTTTGAGGCTGGAAAAATGGAGGTTTTAGTGTAATTTTGCGAAAAATATTAAAATTATGTATCCTGAAGAATTGGTTATGCCCATGAAGTACGAGCTTACGGATAATGGGTTTGAGGAAATGCTCACGGCACAGCAAGTAGAGGATGTGCTTAATGAAAAAGGGACTACCCTGGTAGTAATTAATTCAGTATGTGGGTGTTCGGCCGGCACAGCCCGCCCGGGCGTATTGTTGGCTCTGTCACAAAGCGAAAAGAAACCCGAACGGTTAAAAACTGCTTTTGCAGGTTTTGATGTAGAGGCGGTTCAGCAGGTCAGGGAACACCTGATGCCTTATCCACCCTCCTCTCCTTCCATTGCTTTGTTTAAAGACGGTCAGTTAGTGCATTTTATAGAGCGGCATCATATTGAAGGCCGTCCGGCTGAATTAATTGCCAGCAGCCTGGAAGCAGCTTTTGAAGAACACTGCTGACAGCGTTATTTTGCCGTAATCAACAGTGGAAGCTTTTGTCGTCCTGTTTTTACAGAAAGGGGTTAAATTTTGTTGGCTAATTATATCTATTATCATACCTTTGCACGCTCAAAACATGTATTAATATTATGAAAAAGGGAATTCATCCGGAAAGTTATCGCTTTGTAGTGTTTAAGGATATGTCTAACGGCCAGGCTTTTTTAAGCCGTTCGACAGCGTCTTCCAAGGAAACCGTTCAATGGGAAGACGGGAAAGAATATCCTTTGATAAAGCTGGAAATTTCCAATACCTCCCATCCGTTCTATACAGGTAAAAACGTGCTGGTGGATACGGCAGGGCGTATTGAGAAATTCCGCAAGCGCTACGAGAAGAAAGGTAAAAATTGAAAAACTAACTATATCCAAAAAAGTCTCCGTTATTTTCACGGAGACTTTTTTATTTTTGATACCGATGACTTCTTATATTTTATGCGATACAGACTCCAGGCATTTATTGTTTCCCTTTACTTTAATGAGGCCGGCAGCAGATTGCCGGGCCGGGATCCTTACTATCAGGGAAAAATGGGAATATCTTCTTCATCAAGCCACTTCCACGTTCACTGAGAATTATTTATCGGAAAAATTTCCGATAGAAGAGAAAGAAGATAACTTCTTTATTAATGGGGCCTTAATTCCAAATGAAGATTTATCAGATGCACTACATCACCTGAAGAGAGAAGAGAGCCTGTTTTCGGGAAATACCTGGCTGGCAAGCCGTTGTGACAGCGCCGAATCTTTTAGTAAATCTTCCCGGTTTGAAAAGATACATTACAGGCAACCATTTACACTTATCCGGTATCCCTGGGATATCACACGATTCAATGATTTATTGCTTCGAGACGATTTTTTATTGATCACTAAAAACCGGATTTCCCAAAGACCGGAGGCATCTGTTAAAATATTTTCACCGGAAAACGTGTTTGCTGAAGAAGGTGCAGTGCTGAACGACGTGACTATTAATGCATCCACAGGCCCCGTTTATATAGGAAAAGATGCTTTAATCATGGAAGGAACACTCATCAGAGGCCCTGTGGCCATTGGAGAAAAAGCGGTATTAAAGATGGGAACTAAGATTTACGGAGCCACTACCATCGGACACCATTCGGTAGCGGGCGGAGAAATTAAAAACAGTGTTATTTTCGGTTTTTCCAATAAGGCGCACGACGGTTATTTGGGTGATGCCATTATCGCAGAATGGTGCAATCTCGGCGCCGGCACGAGCGGTTCCAATATGAAAAACAATGCCGGCCAGGTGAAGGTATGGAATGAAAATGAACAGCACTTCCTGGAGGCGGGGCAAAAATGCGGCCTGATGATGGGCGATTATTCACGCTCCGGAATCAATACGATGATAAATACCGGCACAGTGGCCGGGGTTTCCTGTAATATTTTTAATGCGGGTTTTCCGCCAAAATATATTCCTTCTTTCTCATGGATTTCATCCGGAAAAACAGAAAAGTATACGTTGGAAAAGGTCATTCGTGATGCAGATGCATGGATGCAGTTGAAAGGTAAAAAATTAGATAACGAAACGGAACATGTTTTAAGAAAATTGTATGGACAATCGTGAATCGTGAATTGTGAATCGTGAATCGGCAATTGTGAATCGGCAATTGTGAATGGTTCATGGCAAAATGATAAATTACAAAAATCAATTATCAGATAATGCTCAATAATAAATCAATGCTCAATTTTCAACATCTCAAACCTGAAGCCGATAAACACCATACATCAAGCCGGATAACTTATTACTAATTCTTTAATAATAAAACGAGTATGACATCCAACGAACTCACCACACATATTTTTGAAAAAGGTTCTTATCTCTGCGTTGGG
>SCQT01000019.1 GCA_004322015.1 Chitinophagaceae bacterium | reverse complement strand
TGTATATTCCTCTTTTATCAGGGTCAGTTAAATGTTTATCCCACATTTTACCAAAATCACCTGATCCCCAGGTCCATTGCTTTTTCCCCGGTGAAATATGATGATCAGCCACATGCAGTAAACCGGCTTTTTTCTCATGATGATAGCCGCCGACAAAATCAAAATCGGAGTCCACTGCCATATAAGAAGTGGGCACGGGAATATTTTGATAACGTGAAATGTCTGTTCCCGGAGAATAATCAACTTTATAATAAGTGCCGGTGGC
This sequence comes from Chitinophagaceae bacterium, assembly GCA_004322015.1. Taxonomy (GTDB): domain Bacteria; phylum Bacteroidota; class Bacteroidia; order Chitinophagales; family Chitinophagaceae; genus FW021-bin31. The sequence continues at coordinate 16,847 of SCQT01000019.1, read as the reverse complement.
GATGGGAAAAGAAGAGACATCCCGTTTCCCATGATCATACACGGCATGTACATCCGGAGGGAACACGGATTGATAATGTTCATCCACCTCCACGGCGGGATTTGCCCACCAGAGAAAAGTCTGGGGAAACGGGGTCCGGTTATATAATTTCCCGGTCACTTCCAGGTACGCTTTATCTGGATAGAGTGTAAAACCTGCCATCCCTTTTGTATGAAACATGATCTCCGTTTCGTTTACCCAGATTGTTTTACTTCCATCTTCATGTTCTTCCATACAATAATCAACAGGCTCGAATGTACTGGGGCGATGGTGCTGCGGCCAGTTGAATTCAATGCCGCCTGATATCCAGGGACCTGTAAGTCCTACCAGGGCAGGCTTTATCACCTGGTTATAATAAATAAAATGATAATCATTCGTCTTGTCATAAGCCATCTGAACACGTCCTCCTATCTCAGGAAGGATCATAATTTTCAAATATTCATTTTCCAGAAAAACGGCCTGATAGACTTTGTTCTCCTTTTCATCATATACTTTATCAATCACAGGATGAGGATACACCACGCCACTTGTCCCCTGATACACTCTCTTCTCCAAAAACATCGGATTACGATCCGGTTTGCCTATTTTATAGGTGGGGATAATTACCTTCTCCTCCCAGGCTTTTACACTCTGCATTATTATATATGGTTTAATGGTTTTATTGTTTCAAGTTCCATGTTTCAAGTTCCATTGTTTCAAGTTTCATATTCTATCGCCTTAGCGTTTTATGTTCCATAATGAAACAACTCTGAAACAACTTTATCCTTTTAATTTTTAATTTCTACTTTTTAATTCTTAACTATAAACTTCTTCTATTTCTTCCAGCGTTTTACCTTTGGTTTCTTTTACTTTAAAATATACAAATAAGAATCCTAACAGGCATACCAGTGCATAAATCCAGAATGCGGTATAGCCGCCGAATTTACTCATGATCACAGGAAAGGTTAAAGTAAGCGTATAACACGCCAGCCAGAGAAAAAAAGTAGCAAGTGCCACTCCTTCGCTGCGGATGCGATTGGGAAATATTTCAGCAATCAGCACCCAGGTGACCGGCGCTAAAGACACGGCATAAGAAGCAATAGCCAGCAAAACAAATAAAAGCAGCAAGGATCCGTTACCGGTTATATCACGCAATAATAAACCAATAATAATATAACAAACAACCAAAGCTGCTGAACCGAAAAGCATCAGTCCCCGCCTTCCTGCCCGTTCTACCAGCCACATGGCTACCAGGGTAAATATCAGGTTCACAGCGCCTACCGCTACCGTCTGCAGTAACTGTGCCTGCACACCGGCACCGGTTTTGGCGAATATATCCGGGGCATAAAAAAAGACCACATTAATACCGCAGAATTGCTGATAGATTGCTAATACTATTCCAATCAACAGTACAGGAAAAATGCTTTTATCCAATAATGTTTTCCACCTTCCGTGATCGCTTTCATTAGTCGCCTGCCCAATTTGTAAAATGACATCATCTGCATAATATAATCCACCTATCTTTTGCAGGATCTTCCGGCTTTTGATTTCTTTACCTTTTGTCATTAACCAGCGCGGACTTTCAGGCACGAAAACCATTCCTAAAAAGAACAATAAAGAAGGGATAAGTCCGCACCCAAACATCCATCTCCAGCCGTCCGTGGCGGAAGCAAGTAAATAATTAATGTAATAAGTAAGTAAAATCCCTATCACAATAGTCAGTTGATTCACGGAGACCATTCTGCCGCGGATTGATGCCGGCGATATTTCTGCAATATACATAGGCGATAACATGGAAGCCATGCCTACACCTAATCCGCCAATCATACGAAAAACAATAAACCAAAACAATTGATGTGATAATGCAACTCCTATCGCAGAAATCCCGAATAAAAAAGCAGCTATCATCAATCCCGGTTTACGGCCATAACTTTTTGATATACTTCCCGCGATCAGGCATCCTGCCATACAACCCAGATACAGGCTGCTCACAGCAAAACCTTTTCCCCACTCGCTCAAATGAAAATAAGGTGTGATAAAAGGAATCGCTCCTGAAATAACGGAGATATCAAATCCAAATAGCAATCCGCCTAAGGCAGATATGAAGGAGATGATCAGAATATAGCGAATATTATATGTGGGGTTATCTGACTGCTTCATGGTTTACACATTAGACACATAGATCGTTTTACTGATAGTAGAAAAGCTTGTCGGCCTTATTATTTCCGCTACTATTTTTTCAGGTTGCGGCGTTATTACTTTTGCTGCATGAGAAAAATCATCTCCCGGTCTCATATCAGGCAATACCGTACTTCCTTCTTCTAATGGAATGTTTTGATCGGCATAGATGATCCAATGCAGGATATAATCTCTTAGAGTATAAGCGGGTATTTGCTTCCGCGTTTGTAAAGTGATATTCAATGTCCCCTCATTCAGCCAACAGTTAAAATATTCCACCGGGCCTGATTCATATCGTAAAACCTCAAAAGACGGTTTCGGCGTCCCGTAGATATCCACCACTCCGTGAACCCGTTGCTTTAGCGGCCCTGTCCCTTTATCTCCGAAATGAGTGCGATAATCATTATAATCAAAGAAAATCAATCCGGCTACATAATCATGTTTGCGGAAAACTGCATCATTGGATTTTAATATATCTATCTTTTTCGGATCGCCTACTTTACGGTCAGGCGTACAACGGCACCAGCCGTATTCAGAAATGACAATAGGTTTATCCGGAAATGCCTGATGTATCTCCTCCAGGTTTTTTTCCATGTCTTCTACCGTGCCTTTATACCAGCTTTCGTAATATTCATTCCATTCCACAAAATCCATTAATCGGGAAACATCTTTCCCGGGCGTTTCCTGCAAAGAATTGGAAGCATAGGAACAGAGGCGGTCGGGATTTAACTTTTTCGCTTCTTTCAACATATTAGCAGCAAACTCGTAGGCCGGGGGATTTTGTCCCTGAATTTCGTTACATAAACCCCATGAGAAAATTGACGGGTGATTCCTGTCACGATGGATCATTTCCTGCAGTTGCTCTAAACCATTCTGCATAATATCTTCATCCGGATGCTCCTTCATACCTTCAAAAGTAGCTGAACCCCAGGTGGGCACCTCAGACTGAATAAAAATGCCATGCCGGTCGCAATAGTCCAATACACGTTTGTCCTGCTGCCAGTGAGCGCGGGTAAATAGGCAATTCAAATGTTTCAAATCCCGGTGATCATGATCTATCCAGGCGGTTGTTTCAGCCATGCCATATTGGGGATTACTGCCGCCCATACGTTCTACCCCCATCAGCCAGACTCTCTCTCCGTTTAAATAAAAGCCTGCATCTTTTTTTATCTCGATCTTACGGATACCAAATGTTTCCTTTAGAATATGGGTGAGTTTCCCGTCTTTCCACAATTCTATTTCTGCAATATACAAATGCGGGTGATCAAAATGCCACAATAATGGATCATTGATCATACTGTCATTCAGCACTACCTCTTTCGTTTCATTATCTTTCAGTGAAAAATGTTGGAGTGAACTATTCACCACAGGGACTGCCGATTCTTCTTCTCTTATACGATAACGCACTTCTGCCGTAACCTGCCTGTCGCTTTTATTCGTAATCAATGCGTTGATGCGAAGCGCTGCCTTCTTATGATCCAGATCCGGTTCAGAAGTGATAGCGACCCGTTCTGCAAAAACAGGTTCGGTAATATGGAGGCTTACCGGACGTATAATGCCTCCGTCGGCGGCCCAGTCAAAAGAATTACCTCTCGGGAGCATGCGATTGTCAAAGGCATTATTTACCTGAACGATAAGCGTATTAATCGCATCGGTTTTAATCGCTTTCGTGAGATCAAGGAAGAAGGCTGTGTATCCCTTAAGAAGATGCTCTCCCACCGGATTACCGTTTAGCCATACCCGTGCAGAGCGATACACGGCTTCAAATTCTGCACGGATCACTTTACCTGTCCATTCCGCCGGCACGTAAAACTCTTTTTTATACCAGGCAACCCCGAAATATTCCGCATGATCAGGATCTATCTGCCAGGTATGCGGCACCTCTATCTTTTCCCAATTCCCTGCCTTGCCTGGCGATGAAAACCATTTTCCCGCCATTCCTATGTTACCCGGATCAAAGATGAAATCCCAGCTACCATCCAAAGGAGTGGTAACCTGTATGTCTGTGTTTACTCTTTCTGCTCCGGGAATGATACTTTGTGCCACGGCAGCAGCAGGGGCCAATCCCAGCAGTCCGATACTGCCTCCATTTTGCAGAAATTTCCGTCTGGATATCATCATAAATATTTTAAAAGTTAACTTATTTAACTATGGACAAAGATTCAGGTTTTCTCCAATCACATCAATGGCAATCTTTATGTAAATAATGGATAAAATTACGGCGGGGTTTATCCCGTCATAAATTAAAATAAGAAATTTTAGTCACGGGGTAACTATTTTGTCATATCCGGGAGTAAGCCTGTTATTTTTTTGCGGATGATTTAAAATGATGTAATGGAGATTACTCAGTTGTTAATTCAAATACTGCGCTGCTGCCATCTCCCCTTAGCGGAGCATGGATTCCCACAGTCATCAAATAATCCCCTGTATAAATATGTCCCGATTCAGGGCAGTGAGACTGAGTTCCTTCAGGTAAATTAATTTCCTTCACCCTATACTTCTTATCGGCATTTAGTCCGTTTAAACGTACAGGAAGGTGCATATCGCCCAACTCCTCGTGTAACAAATAAGTGAAAATAACTGCCTTATCTTTATGGTCGCTCACGTACATCAGCGCGGCCTTATTGGACTTATAGGGAGAAATAAGACGATATAGATCACCATACCAAACGATGTCTTTAATCTGGTTATAGGTTTTCACTGCATCCCTGACAAACTGAATTTCCGAAGGCTTCAACTTATTAATTTGCATATCAAAGCCTAACTTTCCCATCATAGCCACATCTAATTTGAACTTAATAGAGTAATCGCCTGACCCTGTAACATGGTTACAGGTAGCTATGGCAGGGAAAAAGTAAGAATATCCCCATTGTATAAATATCCTGTAAATAGGATTAGTATTATCGCTTGGCCAGAATTCCGTAAAGTAAGGCAGCGCGCCATAATCCACTCTGCCCCCCCCTCCAGAGCATAACATCATGGGTAAATGGGGGTATTTTTCCCTTACCCGTTTAAAAACTTTATATAATCCTTCTACATAATCAATATAAAGTGCAGACTGATTTTTACCCAGATAAGGTGAATAAGCATCGGTGAATGTGCGATTGCAATCCCATTTAAAGTAAGCAATACCGGGGGGATAATCTGTTTTCAGGCTGTCAATAACGCCGAAGACAAAATCCTGTACTGCTGGATTGCTCAAGTCCAATACTAACTGATGACGCTGGTAGTTTTCCGGCCGGTCAGGCAACCTCAAAATCCAATCCGGATGCTTATGGTATAATTCGCTTTCGGGATTAACCATTTCAGGCTCAATCCAAATACCAAATTTAATACCTCTGTTATTGGCTTGTCGTACCAAGTATCCGATCCCGTGAGGCAATTTTTCTCTGTTAGCCTGCCAGTCACCCAGCCCTGCATGGTCGTTGTTACGGGGATACTTATTACCGAACCAGCCGTCATCAAGCAGAAACATATCCACACCAATCTCTTTTGCCTGATCAAAAAGATGAATGAGCTTCGATTCATTAAAGTCAAAGTAAGTCGTTTCCCAGTTATTTAAAAGTGTCAGCCTTGGTTTATATCCGTCTAAAATGCCAAAGCTGCGCGCCCAGCGATCAATATTTCTTGTGGCCTGGCCCTGCCCTTTATTCGTATAGGTAAAAATAAATTTAGGTGTGGTAAAGGTAGTATCCGGTTTCAGAGGAAATTCAGATGCGTATGGATTCATGCCCGGGATAATGTGTAATTGATTTGCATTATCCACTTCAAATAATAATCGGAAGTTACCTGTCCAGGCCAAAGTGCCGGCCAGCACATTCCCTGAATTTTCACCGGCCGGCTTACCGGTAGAAAGCATAAAGCAGGGGCTGTTGAATTCATCAGCCCGCACGCCTAATTTTGAATCAATTATCTTTATACCCGAACTAAGCTTATTCTGTTCCATCTGCATTTCTTTTGCCCAATCGCCATGAAATTGGGTCAGATAGTAGTCCTTTGCATTCAGGTATAAACTGGCAGAAGCAAAGTTGTACAAAGTTACCGATGCCGGTTCCTGATGCCTGATGGTTGTCCAGGTCTCAATAATATCTTCATTATAAAATGCCTGATAATATAAAGTGACCTCAAAAGGGTATGCAGGATCTTTCAGATCTATGCCGGTAAGGGTAATGCTGTCATTAATTTTCTCATTTTCCTGCTTCACAAATTGCAAATCCAGCGAAGGGTTTCCGTCTGCATGGACAACCCTGATGGCGGCAGAAAACAAATTATCAGTACCGAAAGTGCTATATGCCGGTTTATTATTATCCGAACTTATCTTTTCATATTCTTTGTCATCCTCCAGGGCTTTACCAAGATAGAGCTGACGTAAATGGTCTTTTTCCACCCTAAGAACCAATGCTACATGCCGGGTACGGATAATAATATCGTTCGATTGTGCAAAAGAACTAATCTGCACCAATAAGACAGCAAAAATCCCTAATGCAACCTTTTTCAGCATTTCAAACTATTAATATTAACAAAGTGTGCTTTTAAAAATGAAGGTTATTTAATAGCCGGGATTTTGCTTGGCTTTTGTATTTGTCTGCATCTCTGAACTGGGGATTGGTAAATATTCATTTTTACCCTTTACAAAATTAGCAGCGCCGATAGCTCCATGGGCCGTTAAATTCTCCTGTATGGTTCCCCATCTCAGCAGGTCATAGAAACGATTACCCTCATCAGCCAATTCTACAATCCGTTGGTGCTCTATTTCACTCATCAGTTCGCTCTGTGTCATTGATACAGGAAGGTTTGCCAATTTGGCCCGGTTTCTTACCTGATTTACAAATGGTATGGCAACCTGCACCTGATTTTGATTATTCAAAGCTTCTGCATGCATCAGCAACACATCAGAATATCGCAGCAACCGGGTATGTTTTCCCGAATAATGATCAAGTGGATGGGGAAGTTCGCACTGGTTATACTTGGCCCATGACAATTGCGTCGCTCCACTGCCAAACAACTGCTCATATGTCTTTCCGTAATACAGCAGCCCGCTACCCGGGAAAATAATGGTCGTGTAAATTCTCGGGTCTAAATTCCCGTCAACGGTTTTTTCTTTTGTCATCTCATTGAAAAGAAACTGGTTGGGATAACATTCATACCATCCTCCTGCCTGGGACGGGGCTTCTTCATAATTCCTCGGAGTCTGCATAGGCTCACCTTGAAAAGTAGTGTCTGCATAAGCTATCTCCAATAATGACTCTGCATTAAAAGGAGTGTTTAACCCGAAGACATCCGGATAGTTCGGTAAAAGCGAATACGTATTAGAAGAGATAATTTGTTCAAATGTACTGGACGCCTGCTGCCACATCTTTTGATATAAATAGCTTTTACCTAAATATCCAAGCGCTGCGCCTTTGGTGATCCTCCCCAGGTCTGCAGTGTTGTAAGTGGCGGGTAATGCCGCTATCGCATCGTTAAGATCTGCCTCTATTTGTTTCCATACATCCGAAGGCTGAGCCTGCGGTTGAGAATATTGACTGCTGTTTTCCGGCACCGTAACTATTAACGGAATATTTAGAAAATTCGTTAACAGGTCGAAATAAAAAAAGGCTCTGAAAAATTTAGCTTCTCCGACAAGCCGTGTTTTTGTCGAAGAATCCATATTGATGTTGGGTATATTTTGAATTGCCTGATTGGCAAAGAATATACCCTGATAGTCCTGGCTCCATAAGCCCTGAGCGGTACTGCTGCCGTCAGCAGTGGTAAATAATGCCAGACTCCACCAATCGGGCACATCATGAGTGATCCCTATATCATCACCCCTATACAATTGCACGACTCTTCTATTATACCAGTTGTTGGCACAGGACCACCCGGCCTGCCCTAAAAATACTCCATAAATAGAGGTTATATTGGCCTCTGCATCACTGGCAGTTTTCCAAAAATTTTCGGGAGTTACGTTATTCGGATTGGTTACATTGAGGAGCTTGGAACAACCCGATACTAACAGCGAACTGCCTATTAGGCCCTTGCTTAAAAGACCAAGAAATTCTTTTCTTTCCATTTTTTTGTTTTTTTCGTTTAAAAGCTTACAGACAGGCCACCGGTAAATGTCCTGGCTACGGGGTATTGACCCTGATCCAACCCGCGGTTCAGGAGACCATCACCGGTATAACTCGGGTCATATCCGGGATATTTAGTGATCGTCCATAAATTATTTGTGCTCACATATATCCTGAGGCCGGTAATGCCTGCATGAGAAACTAAAGGCTTAGGGAATGTATAGCCAATCTGAACGGTCTTGAATCTTAAATAGGAAGCGCTGTATAGAAACCGTGTAGAGGGGTCTGCATTATGATTAGGATCGTTAAACTCTAATCGGGGAATATTCGTACCGGTGTTTTGCGGTGTCCATGCATTTAAAAGATCGGTGCTGAAATTATAATCTATCGTGCCCCAGCTAACCAGCCAGGTATTCGTATCAAACATTTTATTGCCGTAGGTTCCTTGAACGAAAAGAGAGAAATCAAAATTTTTATAATTGGCCGAAAAATTTGCGCCATAAGCTACCTTAGGAAAGGGGCTGCCTGCATACACCACATCGGATCCATCTATGATACCATCTCCGTTAATATCAACGTACCGGACATCGCCGGGTTGTGCCGCCGGTTGAAGTAACTGACCCTTGCCATTTTTCCATGCCTGTACCTCTTCCTGCGATTGAAACAGGCCATCTGCCTGCTTCACAAAAAATCCTCCTATGGGGTATCCAACCTTTGCAGCCGTCACCGGATTAGTGGATGCACGCTGAGGTAAATTGCCATATATTACTTCATTGGCAAAACCCAGTTGATCAACTGTATTCTTAATTGTTGCGAGATGTAAAGAAACCGAATAATTGAATCCGTCTTCTTTTTGTGCCGGGTTAAATGCAATATCCGCTTCAAATCCTTTATTCTGGAGCCGGCCCGTATTAATTACCGGGGGCGTTGAGGTACCCGTTGACGGGGGTATGGGAACCGGTAAAAGCACATTGTCTGTTTTATCTATATAATAATCCAGTGTGAGGCTCAGATAGGTCAGGAAGTTTGCATCTATACCTATATCAAAATCCTTCGTTGACTCCCATTTTATGTCCGGATTTGCAAAAGCCCTGATAGCTGCCCCACTCTGAAACCCACCGCCGAATGGATAGCCCATAGAAGCAGCATAGGTTACAGTAGGAATGTAAGCATAGTCCCGCCCGGGTTGGTTACCCAACACCCCATAGCTGGCCCTTAGCTTAATATTCTGTACGGTAGTTTTAAGGGATTCAAAGAATGGTTCTGAACTTATTCTCCAGGCTGCGGAAACCGAAGGGAAAACACCATATCTGTTGGCTTGTCCAAATTCAGAGGAACCGTCCCGCCTGATATTTGCAGTCAGATAATATTTGTCACTGTAAGAGTAAAGTAAGCGTCCAAGAAGTGAAACCATATCCCATTGATTTCTGCCGCCGCCGACACCGGTCGAGTACCCTGTGGTAGCTCCCAGCACCCTGAGGCTGTTATTAGGAAATCCCTGTGCAGAGGCGCTTGTATTACTCGTTAAATCCTGCTCCGTGGTAAACCCCGCTAAAGCGGTTATGCTGTTTTTCCCGAAATTCCTTTGATAATTCAGCGTATTCTCAACAAGGTAATGTATCTCTCTCCAACGATTCTCACTCAGGGACGCATGAATGTTTTGCCTTTGTGTGGACGTATAGTATGTGGGTAAATAGTTGCTGCTATATCCGTCAATGACGCGATATCCTGTATTTAATCTATACGTGAACCCATGTAAAAAATGAACTTCTCCAAAAACATCTAAATTGATGTCATTGATCTGGGCCTGATTATCCTGAAGCTCCAGTAAAGCCAATGGATTATAGGACTGGGTGGCCAGCCAGGAAGGGGCTCCGCCATATCCGCCCTCGTTCGATGAATCATATACCGGCATGATAGGTTGTGCTTCCAGCACTTCCTGGGTGAAGTCTTTATCTCCCCCACCCGGCAATGTTCTCTGATTTGAATTATTCCAACTGACAGATTCGCCAAAAGTTACAGGACCGTGCGTCTGTTGTCCGTTAAAGTGGAAAAGAGCTTTCTTATACCAGGTTGCGCGGGCAATGCCTTCCTGATCATTATACCCTCCCGAAACCCGATAGGTCGCATTTTGGCTTCCTCCTGAAATTCCTAAATAAGCGCTCATTATAGGAGCATTACCATAGATAACTTTTTGCCAGTTAGTCCCGGCTCCCAAAGAAGAAGGATTGGATAATGCAGGGAATATTGGCAACCCCACACTTTTATGCAACGCATTATCAATTGTAGCATATTGTTCTGCATTGGCAACTGATATAAACTTCTCCGGTGTTTGAATGCCGTAAGAAACATTGGCATCAATGTTTACCTGCCCTGCTTTCCCTTTTTTAGTCGTCACAATGATAACCCCGTTCGCTGCGCGCGATCCGTAAATGGCAGCGGCCGCAGCATCCTTTAGGACTTGAATAGAAGCAATGTCACTGGGGTTGAGATTATTCAAATCTCCGGGAGCGCCATCAATGATCACCAAAGGCTGAGTGTCTCCAAATGTGCTCGTGCCCCGTATATGGACATTAATTCCAGCACCCGGAGAACCATTGGAGGTAGTAATGCTGACCCCGGGGATAGCTCCCTCCAGCGCAGCAGCAGCATTGGGAAGCACCGCATTTGTCTGAAGCTGTTTAACGTTTACAGAAGCGATGGCACTGCTAAGATCGCTTTTCTTCTGGCTGCCATAACCGATCACAACCAAATTATTTAAAGTAACCACGCTTTGCTTCAGTATTACATTTATTATACTTCTTCCGTTCACTGGAACGGATTCTTCGGTATATCCTACGGAGGAAAAGATCAACGTGGCATTGGGATTTTGAATACTTAAAGAAAAATTCCCGTTGGCATCTGTGGTGGTACCTGTTGTGGTGCCTTTTACACCCACTGTAGCATCTATGACGGGGGAGCCATTAGCTTCTTTCACCGATCCTTTAACAAGATGCTGAGCATAGGCATTTGAAAACGCCGCTATACCTCCGGTGAAGACCAGAGCTAATAAAACTTTCTTCATTTAAATTAGGTTTAGAGTTGGATTACCTTGATGGAGTAAAACTAATAACTCCTTTAGCTCTGGTAAATAGCTAATCTTATTAAATTGATGGATAATCTTACGGTACTGCGTTATAAATCATTATTCCGTCAAAAAGGATTGTTGGATAAATCTACTCTCTTTCCACCTCAAAATTATCAAAATAAGCCACATTCCATCCCGTGGCGAGCGCTATGACTCCTGCCTGGTATTGATCATCTTGGGCATGCACTATTTGCCTTTTATCAATAAGTATAGTGAATTCATCGCCAATACAATTAAATTGTAAATGGTGCCATTTCTTATCAAGCGGTTCATATCTGCCCCGCTTCAAGATTATATCTTTGTCCGTCAGTTTTAATTGCCATTGTCCATCGGCATGTATTTCAAAACAATATCCGGGGACACGGCTGTTCCATGAAAAATTGTGAAGGCGGGATGCTATGCGAACTATCCCCGTGTCCGGAATCAGAAAATCAACCGATATTCGTACGTTCCTCCAACTACTATCACCCAAAAGTATCCGGGGGTACGGCTGGCTAAACCAGTTGATCCCTTGCTTGTGTGAACATTGCTTCAAATAACGATTTCCTGATTCTTTATCTTTTACCACTTCAAAAGCCCCATGGTAATTGATAAAATAAGGAGGCTCCCTGTGGAGACTGTCATGATTAAAATTATCTTTATATATTTTAGGAAAAGGCATTGCCGGCGGGATGGCATGCTCAGATGTACCTTTGTGCTGGCCCCTGGTAGTAGTTAAAGAATATATGGAATTGGGTTGCACTGTAATGCTGAATTCCTGATTGAAAGGCCTGATATTCCGTTGTTTTTTAAAAAGAAATTTTTTAAAAGAAGATTCCCATACAGATAATGGCCTGGCAGATAGATTCCCCTGTAATTTAAAATGAATAGTATGAGGTTCCTTAGCGTCCATGGTCTCAATAATCAGACTATAATTATTCGTCGCGGTATCTTTTAAAGTGATCACCGACCATCCTTGCTTCTTAAAATATTGACAACCGTCATTAATGTATTTCCAACCCGGTTTGGCAAACTGATTAATATGCGCATATATCCATAACGGGGGTTGCACTTCATAATGACCGGACCAGGGTGTATTGGCTTCCATCATACCTGATTTGGGAGCTGATAAAAATTCGGGATAAGACGTGATCAGGCTCCAATAAATCACACGGGTTATCTTTGCAAGAATATAGGAAAGGTTATTAATCACTGCTTCCTTCTTTGCTGCCTCCCAGTCTCCTCCTCTGGCATGTGATTCTCCACTCCATATAGGCTTATTAAGCTCAAAAGCTTCAGATGGTAATTTGAAATGCGTGTCTTCGGGCACATGGGCATTAATGGCATATACCGCTCTGGCCAGGGCAGTATCTTTTGAAATATCCTTTGCTATCTGCCATTGGTCGCCGGGTTTCCACTGATCACCTGCATCTATTTTCACATTAGAAAGTCCCGCGCTATCCAATATTTTACGCAAAAGCTTTATCCATGAAATATTATACATGACTTCATTACGGATACCGGTATAATCAATATTAACATGACGATATTGCATTAATCCCTTAATATATTTCGTAATAAATTCAGCATTTTGTATTGAATAAAAACTATCTATCCAACCCGGCGCACCCCATTGTAAGATTTCCACTTTAATATCGGGATTTCTTCTTTTTGCTTCTTTGATCAGCCACCATTCGTATCCTCTGTTAAAATAGGCGGGTTCAGGATGCAAAAATTCTTCTTTCGTATGTGCATACGCCAACTCTGAACCATCAGTGGAATTAATATCCCCACCATTTTCAACTTTTAGCTGCCATAGATTAGCGCCAAAATTTGGTTTAAATAAAAAATCCAGTATATCATTTCTGTAGGGTTCAGGATAATCAATTAATAATCTTGATGAAGCGCCTGCACTAAGTGCGCCAATACCCTCAAAAGTACGGCCGGTATCATCAGCCCTAATAGTAATCTTTTGTGCCTTAGTAACACTAAATAGTAACACACAGGCCAGGGAAAGAACGTACCTTTTCATAAGATGCTGTTTATAATGTTTTTATAAATTTACTCCAAAAAAATTTCCCGGTCTCTTGCATAATAAGCTTTATTTGACGCTTCCGGTTTTTTATGATCCTTATAATTAAAACAGGCCTTAAATGATTAACGTGCTATTTGAATTTTTTTTGTTGTATCCTCCTTTGGCAAATTCACTTCAATCATTTTATCGTTTAGATTTATTTTTATCGGGCCTCCACGCTGAGAAGGATCACTCACATATAAATAATGATCCGCTATCAACAGCAAGCAAGGCCTATTCACTTTTACTAAACCCAATCTTGTTTTTAACTGCCCTGCTTCAAAAAAGGCGATCATTCCGGTTCCATCCTTAAATTGTACCGCCTGACAGATTTTATCATTCCGTAATATCTTCCAATCGGGAGTCTGAGAAATTAATTGTGCATCCTTAGGTTTTTCACAATAGGCTAATACATATCCGGTAGAATTATTATTTACACCATTATGCACCATTACCGGCATAAAAACAGAATCTGTTACCAGGGAATCTGATTCAGATGCATTTACAGATGACCATCTCCCTTTTACCTTTCCGATCTTCAATTTAATTGTAGCGGGTTTCAGGGGAATGTATGCAATATGATGATGGTAAATCCATTTTACGGAATTTAATTGATGTATCCCGTCTTTAACTATATTGTCAGGAGAGTTTACAGCTACTTCCCCTTGTAAGCGACATTGATCCAGAACAGTGTATATCGTATCTTTTATGTTCTTTGCTTGTAGATTAGCTATCAGGGATATCACTACATTTTTATGACAGGCCCAAACTTTGTGAGCAGATATCTGCTGGTTTCCAGATTTGTTTTCTATGCAATAATCCATTGCCGTCAATCCATTTTTGCCATTACCTACACTTCCCACAAAAGGCTTTCTTTCAATTTGGCAAGCTTCATTAAACGACGTTATGCCGGGAAGATCTTGCCAGTTCCATACAGGCATCATATTATAGTACTCCTTCCCGTTTTGTATCAGGTATGCATCCCCACTGTTCAATAGTTTTCCTTCCAGATTTTCACTGTTCAATCCCACTTCTGTGGGAAGTGTTCTTGTCGAAATGGTTTTTAGAAAAAAACTAAAGTTGCCGGTTTGGTAGGCAGCAAAATCAGAATAAGGATAATATCGAAAACCGACAAGGGCTCCTTCTCCATTTTGATAAGCTTTTAGCTGTTTAAATGCCTGCGTGTTTGCGGGTGCCAATTCAATCAGAAATGGGATGAGATAACGAATATCGGGACTTCGCAATTCTCCCACTCTGCTGGCAGAACGGTCCATAGTTCCGGGAATGGTATTAATTCCTCTCGCCATCCATTGCCATCCTTTTAATAAAAAATCAGTTAGTATGTTGACCTTATTTCCAGGGAAAGCCCATGGTGTACCTCGTAATTCCCATGCAAGGCGGATATTAGTAAAAAGAAAAGCCTTCCCATATTGATACATTTGCAATCTTGCTCCATGTTGGTGAAAGCTGTAATCGGGTTGTACCCCTTCTCCGGTAGAAATATGAATTTCATCAGCTATAATTTGGCTGCAACTATCCATCAATGCGAGGTTGTGGGTTAAAGCACCATAATGAAGGCCTAAATCCGCACTCCATGTAGTATTTGCACCGGCACCATTCTTCTGTATCCGAAGCTGATCCATGACTTTCAGAGCTTCCTGCAACTGGCGTGAAGAAAGTGTGTCTTTTAACAAGACAATAATATCCCGCATACACTGGGGTACCCCAATCTGATTGTGCCACCAGTTTGGATTCTGATATTTATTCGCAAGCCAATTATTTAATGAGAGGCTGATGGTCTTCCACAATGCCGCCTGATGATAAAAAAAAGATTGTGGATTGCTCCAGGCAAGACATAGCTCCTCCACGCGCTTCAGGTGAATTAAGAGCTGCCAGTTGGCGCGCGCCTCATCCCTATAGTTGATATCAGGCCACTGTCCTTTTCCATTCAGTGTATGTATCCATTGATCAATATCCGCAGGATGGATACGCTCAGTACGGTTCAGGTAAGAATAGTAACGGCTTAATACGGTATCTGCCGGTGTCTGGGCAGGAGATTCCTGTACAAAAACAATTAAAAAAAGGACAAATAGAAATTTCTTTTTCATGTACTGAAATACTGTTTCTATTGATACGTTCCCGTAAGAGTGATAACGGAAGAAGATCCTACAGCTATGCTGTCGTCGGGAACATAGGATCTTTTCAGATTACTGGCTGCATTGGTAGTATATGCATTCAGCAAATTATTTCCCATCTTAAATCCTCCTTCTGTATTCAATTGTAATATTTTAGGCTGACTGGTCATATTGATGATGACAATGACTAATTCCTTCGTGGATACATTTTTATAGGCAGATACCATGAGGGAAGAAGCGGCAGCTACCGGATCTCCATAGCCCTGAATCACTGCATCCACACGTTGCATTCCGGGCCTCACGAACCTGGAAAAATTGCCCATCGCCCATAATTCCTTTGATCCTAAAACTATTCCATCCTGTTTGCAATTATCCGGATTGATCTGACCGGAAGGGTCGTTAGTATAAACTAATCCGTCATTATAATCAGCCGGGCTGATGCCCCGCCACCATTGCCAGGAAGAAACATTGGCTATTGTCAAATCATTATCCATGACCTTCGCCACATACAGCCCATAATCAATACCTGTATTTCTCGGTGAACCATTATACTGATTGCAAATATTTCCCAAAACACAAAACTCTGACATCCATGTCTGCAGGGATGGATCCACCTGTTTTATTCTGTCGGAGACCTGTTGCCTTACATTGATCAAAGTAGCATCGGGACATGTGGTAAAATAGCTATGCGAAGAAATAGCAGCTAATACATTAGGAAGGTTTCCAATGTAATCATCAGATGAAGGTGAAAAAAAATCTTGTATCTGATTTCCACGACCATCCGAATTATTACCATAAAGGAAACTCCATTCACCTGCTTCTCCAATCACCACTTGTGAAGGCGAATGCACGGCTGCTAATTTACCGGATAATAATTTTACCAATGCGGCTATTTCTGAATTCCGGGCAGGACTTCCTTCCTGTTTGGCTATGCCGTTGGCAGCAGCGGTCCAACCCCATTGCGGTTCATTCACAGGACTGATATAATCAAAATGGAAATGATCAGCAACCCTTACTAAAAAATCAGCATAAGCGTTCAAATCTCCCTGTTTTATATTTAATGAATCACCTCCCGGGCTGAAGGCCTTCCCGTTCTTAGTATAATAGACTGGTAGGGAAATCGCAAATCCAACAATGTATTTCACTCCGCGTTGCCTGGCAGCCTGCAAAAACCATTGATGTCCCTCTTCCTTATTCCAATCATACGTACCATCTGCATTCAAAAAACATTGAGCGGTATTCCAATCTGATCCGATATCGCTGCTATCTCCCTGCTCATCGCTGCC
>SCQT01000285.1 GCA_004322015.1 Chitinophagaceae bacterium | reverse complement strand
TGATGCTGCTGTAGTGGGGGTTCAGTCCGGCATATTCGCCTGCTGGCACAAGACCACGCCCAGCAGCAAGGGGAGTTTCTTGCCACGGCGAGCAGCCCGCACGAGAATCCCCGAGCAGGCCCGCGCGCTCAAAAAGTACTTCTGCGGGATCGAGGTCATCTCCACCACTTGCCACAAGAAACACGCGTTTACGGCGTTGGGCGACGCCGAAATATTGAGCGTCGAGCACGCGCCAGGCGATGCGGCGGCGGGGTCCAGACACACAACCAGCGTGCGCCCATTTTTCCCCTGGCGGCTGGAGCGCACGGCTTTCTCCGGCCAGCGCCCCCAGGAAATACCCGAAGGCATTGCTGCGGTCGTTGAGGACGCCGGGAACGTTTTCCCAGACGAGTGTGGCCGACGGGAGGCAGCCTTGGCGGCGTGTTTGATCGATGGCATTGGCAAGCTCCACATAGGCAAGGGTCAAGGCACCGCGCGGATCATTCAGCCCGCGCCGCGCACCAGCAACACTGAACGACTGACAAGGCGTGCCACCAACCAAAATATCGGGGGCCGGCACGGTGCCAGCGCGCACCAGCTGCACAATCTCGGTCATGTTGCCCAAGTTGGGCACATGAGGGTAATGGTGGGCAAGCACGGCGCTCGGGAACGGCTCGATCTCGGCGAACCAGGCGGCTTCAAGGCCGAAGGGTTGCCAGGCGAGGCTCACGGCCTCAATGCCGCTGCACACGCTACCGTACAGCAACGGCTTGACCTGGGATACAGCACGAAGGGTGCAAGGTTGCGGATTCATATTGGGTCTCCTGTTTGTGTGGCCCTGGATTCTTGGTCGAATCAGGACGTTGATGGGCAGGAGAAAGGCGCCGAAGGCCAGGTGGCCATCGGCTCGGGAGGAAAGAGAGACCACCCGTGGGCTGACTGGCAGGCCCGGTTGTCGCTAGACCCGTCTGCTTATCAGCAATCACACCCGGCCCGTATCGTGGCTGAGGCCGGAATCGTCTGGCACAAATCCTTGCACAAACGGAGCCCGTTTTTACGCCGGCGGGCACCGGCATCGAATACCGCTGACCGCGAAGGGTCTCCCGATGGCTCGCCTGTGAGCGCCAGCCATCGGGAGACCCTTCGCACAAGCGGAAGAAACGCAGATCAGCAGAATACAGTTCTCGGAATAACGACCTTCATGTCCCTCCGTCGCAAGACGATCGGGTAGGACACGCGCACGATAGAGAAGGTGTCATACGCTGGGCATCCCGCAGGGTGTGCGGGATACAGGCCACGCCGCCAGTAGACGGCTGCGGCCACGGGGGATGGGGGGATCAGGAGCCCTTTCGGTTAATGCGGCGCGCACGCGTGACACGCTGCTTGGACGCGCCGGATTCGACCGGCAGCGTGCCTTTGCAGTCGGGGTAGCGACTGCACGACCAGAACGGGCCGCTCTTGCCAGTGCGCTGGCGAGTGGCCGCCCCGCAATACGGACACGCCGGGCCTTGGGTAGCCTTGATGGACAGGGACGCGTTGCCGTATTGCTCAATCAACTGCGAAATCCACGCTGCCTGTTTTGCGATGAATACGTCCAGCGTGAGCTGACCGGATTCAATCATGTCGAGCGCCTGTTCCCAGATGGCGGTCATGCCCGGGTCAGCGATCGCAGCGGGCACGGCGTCGATCAGAGTGAAGGCCGCATCCGATGCTCGGATGGCGCGCCCCTTCTTCACGATATAACCGCGTGCGATCAGGCCGCTAATAATGTTGGCTCGCGTCGCCTCGGTGCCGATGCCGACCGTATCCTTGAGCTTCTGCTTCAGGCGCGGGTCTGTCACGAGCTTGGCGACCCCCTTCATGGATTTGACCAGTTCGCCCTGCGTGTACGGTCTTGGCGGCAACGTCTTGAGCGCCTTCAGATCGACTGCAGCCACTTGGCACGCCAAGCCCTCGCGCAACGCGGGAAGCACTTGACTGCGCATCGCGGCATCGCCGTCCTCGTCAGGCTGAGGTTCCTCGAGCACCAGGCGCCAACCCTTGGCGACAACCTGCTTGCCCGTCGCCGCCAGCATCTGCTGGCCACAAGCGAACTGTGCTATGGTGCGATCGAACTCGTGATGAGGGAGGAACTGAGCCAAGTAGTGCGCCCGGACCAGCCTGTACACCGCAAGTTCCTTCTCGCTCATGGCCGAGAGGTTCACCGGTTCGAGCGTCGGAATAATGCCGTGGTGCGCCGTGACCTTACTGTCATTCCAGGCACGCGAGTGCTGGGAGCGGTCGAGCTGGTCCATGATCGGGCGCAGCGAGGGATCGGTCTTCATCAGGCTGTCGAGAACCGTGGGTGCCTCGACGAACATGCTTTCGGGCAAATAGCCGGAATCCGAACGCGGGTACGTCGTAGCCTTGTGTGCTTCGTACAGGGCCTGGGCGACCTCCAGGGTTTCCTGAACGTCCAGTCCAAGCTGTTTGGAACAAATTTCCTGCAAGGTACCCAGGTCGAACGGCAGCGGCGGACCTTCGCGCACGCGCTCAGTCTCCACCGACTCCACCTGAGCATTGCCCGCAGTTCGAATCTGCTGTGCGGCTTGCCACGCAGTAGGTTGCTGCAGGCAACGTCCGACGCCATCGGTGCAGCCATCGGGGGCAACCCACTGCGCGATGAACGCCTGACTGCCTGCGGACAAGGATATGTCGATGGCCCAGTAGGGCACCGATTTGAAAGCTTCAATCTCGCGGTCGCGATCCACGACAAGCCTAAGTGTCGGCGTCTGGACGCGCCCGACGGACAGCACGCCGTTATAACCCACCCGTCTTCCGAGTACGGTAAATAGGCGGCTGAGGTTCATACCGACGAGCCAGTCGGCTCGCGAGCGCGCCAGAGCCGAGTAGTACATCGGCAGCGTCTCGGCCGAGGGCCGCAGTTTTCCGAGCGCCGTGCGGATCGACGCATCATTGAGCGCCGACAGCCAGAGCCGCTCTATGGGGCCGCGGTAGCCGCACAGGTCGATGATCTCGCGGGCGATCAGCTCACCTTCGCGATCCGCATCGGTGGCGATGACGAGATGGGTCGCTTTCGCCAAAAGCCCTTTGACGACCTTGAACTGCGTGGCGGTCTTCGGTTTGACCTCGACCCGCCATTGCTGGGGAATGATGGGCAACTGCTCCAGCGACCAGCGCTTGAGCGCCGCGTCATAGACCTCTGGGGCTGCCACTTCTACGAGATGGCCGATGCACCAGGTGACGGTGACACCGGAGCCGCTGAGATAGCCTTCACCGCGCTGGGTCGCGCCGAGAATCCGGCCAATGTCCTTGCCCTGGGAGGGCTTCTCGCACAAGAACAGCCGCATGTCCGTCCATCCGATTTCCGTGGGTCATTGGGTTGCTGGCATTGAGGATGACAAACACCACCAGAGGCAGCAGCAAACAAGTCGCATGAGATGGCGACCACTTTCACGGGATGGCACAGCTGAAGCAGGAATGGCGTACGGCCAGGGACGTGTGGGCCAGGAGCCGCGATTTTCGGGAGCGGTTGGAGGCTGGTGGATGTTGATGGAGCTATCCCCAGGGGATAGCCCCCGGCACACATAGGGCGGTGATGAACCGCAGCCATCCCCCTGCCAGTTCACTTCTTGCGCGCTGGCTCCTTCGGTGCGGTCGGTTCCTGGGCGGCCTGGGACTTTGGTTGCGCTTCCTGCACGGTCTCCTGCTGCCTGGGGCCGAGGGCCACGGACTCAATGCGAAACGGCAAGATCCCGGCACTATGCGCATTGACCTTCCAGGTCTCGCGCGGCCGATCTTCATTGTCCGTCCAGGGTTCGCGCTCCATGCGGCCGACGACCAGCACGCGCATGCCTTTCTGGTACAAGTCCTTCCAGTGCGCGGCATCGCGGTGCCAGATTTCAACCGGCGCCCAGAAGCCACCGCGGTCCTCAAAGCCGCCATCCTTCTTGGGGATGGGGTTATCGAAGTAGACGTTCAGGCGCAGAAGACGGCTGGGTTCGTCGTTGTCGTTGGGAAACTCCCGGTACTCGGGGGGCGAGCCGATGTTGCCCTCGCCAGAAAAATGCGTGCTCATATTGCAGTCTCCGTGTGGTTGAAATACCCGTGCCTGGCTAGCGGCGGGTGTCAAGGTGCCCGACGCGATCACCGATCGCGCACTGCAGGCGGGATGAACTTGAGCCGGCGCAGGTAGGCGTCTTCCGCTGCGGCGGCCTTGCTGGCGCACCCCCTGGCCTGCCTGCCCAAGGTGTGCAACAAGCTGATCTGCATGTTCAGCGTGATGCGCTGAAGCTCGATGGCGTGTAGATCGGCCAGCAGGTTGACCGGTGTGCCGGTGTTCGCGATCAGCTCCTGCCACAGAGCCACACCCATGGCTGACCTGTCGTGCTTGCGCCAGCGCAAAAACGCCGTGCCTGCGCCAGTGGTCTGCTGGGCCAGCTCGATGGGCAGCAGGTGGAAGGGATACCCGACCGCCTGTTGCAGCACCTGTCGCTGCGCCACGTCAATCAACTCGTCACGCAGGGCGAAGCACTGGCTGGCCCAATCCTCCAGATCCCCCTTACCTTTAAA
>SCQT01000206.1 GCA_004322015.1 Chitinophagaceae bacterium | reverse complement strand
TTACATTCACGATTTTCAAAGGTCACTGTGCGGGTGAAGGGACTCGAACCCCCACGCCTTGCGGCATCAGATCCTAAGTCTGATGTGTCTGCCAGTTTCACCACACCCGCTCAAATTGCTCATTTTTAAAGGACTGCAAAAGTAGGGCATTTCATGTAATCCGTAAACAGCCTTTAAAATTAGTCCGGATTTTGTCTATAAATGTAAGACCAATCAGAAAGGAAGTTGTAATTTTGAAGAATATGGACGTAGTAGCAAAGAAGAAATATGAAGTGGATGCCGAGCAGGAAAAGAAAGAGATCGTCCGGCAATACAGGTCATTACTGCGTGCGCTGAAAAGCAAGCTCAAAAAAGGCGATAAGGAGCAGGTCCGTCACGCTTTTGAAGTGGCGGCGGAGGCGCACCGGGATATGCGACGGAAATCGGGCGAGCCCTATATATTGCACCCGCTGGCTGTGGCCCAGATCACAGTGCAGGAAATCGGTCTGGGTGTTACTTCCGCCATTTGCGCCTTGCTCCATGACACGGTAGAAGATACAGAGGTGACCCTGGAAGATATTGAAAGGGAATTCGGTACTCAGTGTTCTCACATTATTGATGGTCTCACCAAAATTTCCACCGTCCTGGAGGAAACCAATACCAGCACGAAGCAGGCAGAGAACTTTAAAAAAATACTGCTCACATTGGCGGAAGATCCGCGGGTAATATTGATTAAACTGGCTGACAGGCTGCATAACATGCGTACACTCGATAGCATGAGCCGTGAAAAACAATTAAAAATCACTTCGGAAACGGCATTTATTTATGCACCCTTAGCGCATCGCCTGGGATTGTATAATATTAAGACGGAGATGGAGGATCTGACTCTGAAATATACGGAGCCTGAAATCTATTTTGATATTGCCCAAAAACTGAAGGAGAGTAAGAGAGAACGTACCCGGTATATCAATGAGTTTATCAAGCCAATCAGAGAGAGGCTTACTATGGAATGTTTCGACTTTGAAATATATGGCCGGCCCAAATCCATTCATTCTATCTGGAATAAGATGAAGACAAAAGGGGTCAGCTTTGAAGAAGTCTATGACCTTTTTGCCATTAGAATTATACTCCGTTCCGCTCCCGACCACGAAAAAGCAGAATGTTGGAGGGCATATTCCGTTATTACGGATTTTTATATGCCCAGCACTGAAAGGTTGCGTGACTGGTTAAGCAACCCTAAGTCAAACGGTTACGAGGCTTTGCACACTACGGTGATGGGCCCGGGCGGACGTTGGGTGGAAGTGCAGATCCGCAGCGAACGTATGAATGAAATTGCTGAGAAAGGCCTTGCCGCTCATTGGAAATATAAAGAAGGCACTACCCAGGAAAGTAAATTCGACCAGTGGTTTACCCAGATTCGGGAAATGCTGAACAATACGGATTCCAACACTCTCGATTTTGTAGAGGATTTTAAGCTCAATCTTTTCACGGAGGAAATATATATTTATACCCCTAAAGGGGATCTGAGAATATTGCCTGCGGGAGCTTCTGCCCTGGACTTCGCCTTTGCCATTCATACGGATATTGGTTCTCGTTGTATCGGCGCCAAAGTCAATTATAAGCTGGTGCCCATCAGCCATAAATTACGCACCGGGGACCAGGTGGAAATCATTACTTCAGGCAAGCAAAAACCCACTGAAGACTGGTTAAATTTTGTGGTAACTGCCAAGGCAAAGTCCAGGATCAAAGATGCCCTCAAAGAAGAAAAACGGAAGATCTCCCAGGAAGGTAAAGAAATGCTTGAACGGAAATTGGATCGTCTGGGAGTTCCGTTGAGTAATTATAATATTAATGAGCTTAACCAATATTTTAAACAGGCTTCGCTTTTGGACTTATGTTTCCAGATTTCCCGGGGTAACATTGATTTACAGGAATTAAAAAAGTTCAATATTAATGGAGATAAATTAGAGTGGCCGAAACCGGAAAAGCCTGTTAAACAAGTCATTGAAATTCCCGTCCCAAAACAATCTCCCAAAAAAGATACGGAGCTAATTATTTTCGGTGAAAATGCCGATAAGATTGAATATAAACTGGCACAGTGCTGCAAACCTATTCCCGGAGATGACGTGTTCGGCTTTATTACGGCCAGTGAAGGATTGAAGATACACCGGACCAATTGCCCGAATGCTGCGCAATTGCTTTCCAATTATGGTCACAGGGTGGTAAAGACCAAATGGGCAAAAAATAAAGAAATATCTTTCCTTACCGGTTTGAAAATCATAGGGCTCGATGACGTCGGAGTCATTAATAAGATCACCAACATTATTTCCGGCGAGCTTAAAATAAATATTGCCGCCCTGACCATCGAATCCCAGGAAGGGATTTTTGAAGGAACGATCAAGGTCTTTATCCATGATAAAGAAGAACTGGATGAACTTGTCCACAGGCTGAGCGGCCTTGCGGGTATCCAAAGCGTTATCAGGCTGGAAAGCAAAGAATAAGATTTTTAATTTTTAAATTTGTTCCTCTAATTGTGCGGAATTACTTTTGCCATTTTTTAAGCACGGCAACAGGACGTATTGCTTTATGTCAATACCTTTGCCGTTCACTCTTAATAAATTAATAATGATAGATGTACTGCTCGGCCTGCAATGGGGCGATGAAGGAAAAGGTAAAATTGTGGATTATTTTGCCGGAAAATATGATGTCGTCGTACGTTTTCAGGGCGGACCCAATGCGGGTCATACGCTTTATGTCAACGGGAAAAAAGTGGTCCTCCGTACAATCCCTTCCGGTGTTTTCCATGACCATGTTATTAATCTGATCGGCAATGGAGTGGTGCTTGATCCCGTTTCATTTAAGATAGAATATGATGAGTTGTCGGCGTTGGGCATTGATCTGAAAAAGAATTTATTTATCTCTGAAAAAACAAACCTTATTCTGCCCACTCACCGCGCTTTGGATAAGGCCTCCGAACAAGCCAAAGGAAAAGAAAAGATAGGCTCCACGCTTCGGGGTATCGGACCTGCTTATATGGATAAAACCGGAAGAAATTCTATTCGTGCCGGCGATATCAAAAGAGGTGATTTTCGTAAACAGTATGAAAAATTAAAGTCGAAGCATTTGGAAATACTGGATCACTATGGCTTCGAAGAAGATATTGATTCATGGGAACAGGATTTTTTCAGGGCCATAGAACACTTGCGTCAGATGAATATTGTCAGCGGAGAATATTTTATCAATGACCTGTTGCAATCGGGTAAAAGAATCATGGCTGAGGGTGCCCAGGGTAGTATGCTGGATGTGGATTTCGGGACGTATCCTTATGTCACCTCCTCCAATACGATATCTGCTGCAGTATGCACGGGACTGGGCGTAGCGCCATCCACTATCCGCGAAGTGACCGGTGTTACCAAAGCCTATTGTACCCGTGTCGGAAGCGGACCTTTCCCGACGGAATTATTCGATAAAACCGGTGAGGAATTGGCGAAGACAGGCAATGAATTTGGTGCGGTTACCGGGCGCCCCCGGCGTTGCGGTTGGATAGATCTGGTGGCATTACATTACACTTGCATGCTGAACGGAACCACCCAACTGGTCATGACAAAAGCAGATGTATTAGATCATTTTGAAAATATCAGAGCTTGCACCGATTATAAAATAAAAAATACACTGACAAGGGAAATGCCTTTCCGGCTTGATGAGGAAAAAATAGAACCGGTGTATGAAACATTTAAAGGATGGAAGGTTCCCTCTGCAGAAAGTAATACATTTGCATCATTGCCTGAAAAAATGAAAAAATATATTCAGTATATCGAGCAATATTTAAGCGTGCCGGTAAAATATATTTCTACCGGCCCCGGACGTGACCAGATACTTGAAAAAAAATAACCCCGATCCAGTAAAAAGTAAGAAAAAAATTTGGTCATATAAAAAAACAGTTAAAACTTTACACAGCCAAAGTAATTATCACGCAGCTATAGCTATGAGCTATCTGAATAAATTTGAAATTATGTGTTGTTCTTAAAAATATTATCACATGAAATCAAAATCTGAAAACGAGAGAGAAGAGAAAAAAAAGACGGCTGCCTCCTCCAAAAATGCCGGGGTTTCCAAGACTTCACCTAAATCAAAAAAGAGAGAAGATGAAGAAGACGCGGACTATGAAGAAGAAGTCAATGATGAATGGGAGAAACCCGGTGAAGAAGATGATTATGATCCCGATTTTGAGGAGTTTGACATGCCTAAATCAAAAAGTAAATCCGGAAGCAAAAAGCGAACTTCAGAAGAGGACGAGGAAGAATTCGGGTTTGATGATGATTTCAAAGACATGGATTTTTTCGATGACTCTTCGTCTAATTATGATGATGATGATGATCTGTTTTAACTGATAAACTCCCTGTTATAACAAGATCATAATTTTACAATTTCTTTATTACGACCGCTTTGACATGCAGCCTCAATGATCTGCATGTTGAGTATTGAATCCCGCAAGGCCAAGGGAGGTTCTTCCTTGTTACGGATAGAATGGTACACCAGTTCATAAAATTTTGCATAATTCCCGGGAATAGAAGGATATTTTTCCCTGACTGCTTGTCCGTTTATTTCTGCAGATAAAATACCCCAGTCACTTTCCGGCTCCTCACCCCAATGAGGGACACAGGGTGATATACCCTTTTGTAAGGCGGCTTCCTGATTATCGCTTCTGGATTTGATAAAGGATCCTTTTACACCATGCAGAATATATCCTGCCTGTGGTTCGTGTACCAATAAGCTGGATTTGAGGGTACAGGTAAAATCGGGATACAGTAACTTTATTTCAAAATAATCATCTACTAAAGAATTCGGACGGTGACTTTGTATAATGGCAAATACGGCATCCGGTTTTCCGAAAAGTACGATCGCTTCATCTATCAGGTGTGGTCCCAGGTCGTACATATTTCCTACGCCGGTATCCGGCTTTTCTTTATGTGGTTTCTTATCATTCAGTTCCAGGCGGTATCTGTCATAATGGATCTCTGTTTCGATCAATTCCCCTAATAATTTTTTTTCGATGACCTCTTTCACTGTCAGGAAATCACTGTCCCAGCGCCTGTTTTGATAGACGCATAAAAAGCGTTTTTGATTTTCCGCAAGTTGCACTAATTCTTTGGCCTGTGCTGAAGTGGCAGCGAAAGGTTTCTCCACAATCACGTGCCTGCCGGCCAGCAATGCCATTTTAGCATACTGATAGTGGGTGATGTTAGGCGTGTTCACAACGATCAATTCGATAGAATTATCTGTCAGCATAGTTTCCACAGAGGGGTATGAATTG
>SCQT01000299.1 GCA_004322015.1 Chitinophagaceae bacterium | reverse complement strand
TTACTCGATAACCTTCGTCACCACGCCCGCGCCGACGGTACGGCCGCCTTCGCGAATCGCGAAGCGCAGACCGTCCTGCATCGCGATCGGGTGGATCAGCGTCACCACCATTTTGATGTTGTCGCCCGGCATCACCATCTCCACGCCCGCCGGCAGCTCCACCGCACCCGTGATGTCGGTCGTGCGGAAGTAGAACTGCGGACGGTAGCCCTTGAAGAACGGCGTGTGCCGGCCGCCTTCGTCCTTGGAGAGGACATACACCTCCGACTCGAACTTGGTGTGCGGGGTGATGCTGCCCGGCTTGCACAGCACCTGACCGCGCTCCACCTCTTCACGCTTGGTGCCGCGCAGCAACAGACCGGCATTGTCGCCCGCCTGACCCTGATCCAGCAGCTTCCTGAACATCTCCACGCCCGTCACCGTGGTCTTCTGGGTCGGCTTGATACCCACGATCTCCACTTCGTCGCCCACCTTGATGATCCCGCGCTCGATGCGCCCCGTCACCACCGTGCCACGACCCGAAATGCTGAACACGTCTTCCACCGGCATCAGGAACGGCATGTCGATGTCGCGCTTGGGCTCCGGAATGTACGCGTCCAGCGCGTCCACCAGCTTGATGATCGCCGGAATGCCGATCTCGCTCTGGTCGCCTTCCAGTGCCTTCAGCGCCGAACCCTTGATGATCGGGGTGTCGTCGCCCGGAAAGTCGTACTTGCTGAGCAGTTCACGCACTTCCATCTCGACCAGCTCCAGCAGCTCGGCGTCGTCGACCATGTCCGCCTTGTTCATGAACACCACGATGTACGGCACACCCACCTGGCGACCCAGCAGGATGTGCTCGCGCGTCTGCGGCATCGGGCCGTCGGCCGCACTCACCACCAGGATCGCGCCGTCCATCTGCGCCGCACCCGTGATCATGTTCTTCACGTAGTCCGCGTGTCCCGGGCAATCCACGTGCGCGTAGTGCCGCTTCGGGCTCTCGTATTCCACGTGCGCCGTCGAAATCGTGATCCCGCGCGCCTTCTCTTCCGGCGCCGCGTCAATCGCGTCATACGCCTTGAACTCGCCGCCAAACCGCTCCGCGCCCACCTTCGTCAGCGCCGCCGTCAGCGTCGTCTTGCCGTGATCCACGTGACCGATCGTCCCCACGTTCACGTGCGGCTTCTTGCGTTCGAATTTCTCTTTGGACATGGCG
>SCQT01000205.1 GCA_004322015.1 Chitinophagaceae bacterium | reverse complement strand
TCTCTTCCATCAAAGAAAAAGTTTGGAGACACTTTCTTTTGGTTTCGTATATTAACGGCAGTCTGGGAAATATTATGAAAGAAGATCAGGCTGAATCTGCTCCCCCAAGCTCAAAAATTCCCACAAAGTCTCAAAGACACGAAGATTCACAAAAAATGGGGAAATTGCCCAAAATCGCTTTGCCGCGTAAACCAAGAAATCATATCATCCGCGGACTAAAAATGATCAATATTTAATTGCTTGTTACTATTTTTTTAGAAGACCGATTCCTCCTTATCTATGAGATTTATTTGAGAAAACCTGCGATCATCATTTCTGAAATAATGGAAAGCCTGATAAAGTCAAAACTGCCGAAGACAGACTACAATACTCTCGGGCCTTTCGTTTCCGTAATTACCGGAATAAATCCTGATGAAAAGATTAAAGATCCGAAAATAAGAAACTTTGTCGAAGAACTTATTGATGATTCGAAAGATTTCGGAGTTAACGAAATAGATGATATGATCTGCCGTTACGATGAGGTGCATAGTCCCAATTCGTATCTTTGAACATAAAGGTGTGAGATCATTTCCTCTCTTTCTCTCCGTACAACTCTTTCCATCTCAGCATCCCCCCCTGGAGATTTTTCACATTGTTGAAACCCATGATATCCAGTATTGCAGCGGCTTGTCCGCTGCGATTGCCGCTGCGGCAATATAAGATGATCTCTTCATCTTTCAGTGGTTCCAGCTCATCCACGTCGTAAGTCTGAAACCTTCCCAGCGGAATAAGGGTGCCGCCGATATTGAATTCTTCGTGCTCCTGAGGCTCGCGCACGTCTATCAGGTTAATTTGCTTATCGCTGTCTTGCAAAGCTTTTAATTCTTCCACGCTTATGATTTCCATAATTATGCATTTGACGTTTAAAGTTGACAATTCACGATTTACGATTCACGATTCACGATTGATTTCACTACCTGCTGCTGTCTGCCTTTGTCGTATCTGCCGGCCTGGTTTGTGATATCCACATATCAATGCTTTCGCCGCTTCGGATGAGATTCGGTTGTCCTCCTGAATTCAGGGGCGGAGGGTCCTGTTTATAGATAAAAGCATTCATTGTATCAGTAAGGGGGCCGGAAGTGAGCACTACGCCCGGATTTAAAGAACTGCCGCTTAAAAGATCCAAGGCCTGTTGGTAACTAAGTCCTATCAGGTTAGGGACCGGATTGGGAATATTGCCTACGCCATCGCCCAGGACTAAAGTAATCCTGCTTCCTTCGGGGATCATAGTGCCTGCCTTGATGGGTTTACCCTGATATAGCTGATCGAGCACTGCATTCTTAGCGATATCCGGCTTATAAATAGTGTCTCCTAACTGCAAACGCTGACTTTCCAGCGTCATCACTGCGCTGCGGAGGGAATAGCCCGCCAATTCGGGCATGGCGGTCAGGGGGGGAGAAGTTTTGTTCAGCGTTAAATAAATGGTGCGGTCCACTTTTACCACACTGCCTGAATCGGGCATTTGTCGTATCACTGCCAACGGGGGTAAGGAATCTATATAAGCCGAGTCCTGCACGATCACGCTGAAGCTTAAAGAAGTAAGCAGGCTTTTAGCGGATGAAAAAGGCTGGCCTTCCACATTCGGTACTTTTTCCGTTTGCCCGTGCCGGGTAATATGCCCCAGCGATGCAAAGAAAAGTATGCCCAGCAAAAAAAACAAGATGCAGGCGCCAATCAGGTTAGCAAAAAAAGACCGGTGTGTGATCCAATTAAACACGTCAGGTTGTAATTTTTTTTATTTGAGACATTCTTCAATCAGGATGCCATAGAAATCGGTCAGGCTCATGCCGGCTGCTTTCACCTGCTGAGGCACAATACTGTTTTCCGATTGCCCGGGCATGGTGTTGGCTTCCAGGAAAAATAATTTATTCGTCTGATCTTCTAAGATAAAATCTATCCTTACAATTCCCCTGCAATTCAAAGCCACGTATAACTTTTTGGCTGTTTCCTGTATTAACGACGCCACTTCCTCTGTTATTTCAGCCGGTGTGATTTCCCGGGAGACTCCGGGTGTATATTTGGCTTCAAAATCAAAAAATTCCTTACTGCTGCGAATTTCCGTAATGGGTAAGGTAATCAGTTTCCCGTCTTTCCTGAATAATCCGCAGGTCAGTTCTCTGCCTTTTACAAATTCTTCTATAAGGGCCTGGGAATCTTCTTTAAATGCCTTTTCTATAGCTGCCCCTAATTCTTCAGAAGGGTTATTTACTTTAGAAACGCCAATGCTGGATCCGCCTTCGGCCGGTTTCACGAAAACAGGAAAGCGCAGGGTTTCCATGATCCTGCTGTCATTAAAAGGCTGGTCGCGAAAAATATGCACGGATTTGGCCACGCTGACCACATGCAGGGCTGCTACCACTTTATTACAATAGCTTTTATTAAAGGTGAGCCCGGAAGTGATGGCTCCGCAACTGATATACGGGATTTGCAGCATGTCAAAATATCCCTGCAACTTTCCATCTTCGCCAGGAGTGCCGTGGATGCCGATGAATACCGCATCAAAATGTACTTTGGCTCCGTTTAGCGTAAGGGAAAAATCATTTTTATCCACAGAAACCGGTTTGCCGGAGGCTTCCGTATAAAACCAGCCGTCACGAGTTACAGATATCTTATAAGGATGATAGAGTTCCCGGTTCAGATGCTGTTCGATGGTGACAGCGCTCTGCATCGAAACCACATATTCACCCGAATAACCGCCTACCACTAAGGCAATGTTTTTCTTCATAAAAGCAGGGAGTTGAGAATAATTCCCTTAAAAATGTAATTTGTCTTTTTTTGCCAGCAATTCTTCCACTGTTTCCCTGTACATTTCATCCGGCACGCAGCAGTCCACCGGACATACGGCGGCGCATTGCGGTTCTTCATGGAATCCCTGACATTCGGTACATTTATTAGGAGTGATATAATAGGTATCTGTGCTGACAGGAGCCATTCGCTGATCTGCGTCCACGACGGTGCCGTCCATAAGCGTAAACTCGCCTTTCACACTGGTGCCATCGGCGATGGCCCATTCCACACCTCCCTCATAAATCGCATTATTAGGGCATTCGGGTTCGCATGCCCCGCAGTTAATGCATTCATCTGTGATCTTAATAGCCATGTTCTTAGGTTTGTTTTAAACGAAATAATAATTTTGCGAACAAAATTAATACATCTTCAGGGATTAGTATAATTTTTCCGATATGGGGCTGAATGGTGTTACATCGTCTTCAGATTATATTTGCAGAAAAAAGAAAAGTTGACTTAACATTTCAACAAGATACTTTCAATATTTCAATATGAATATCCTATTGCAAGACCGGATTGATATAATGGCAAGATTGGGTGAATATCTTTCATCTGACCCGGAGGAATTGCAGGAAGCCAAACACCGGGCATTTCTGCATAATAGCTGGTTTATTCCTCCATTTGTGGACCTGGCGATTAAAAATATTGCAGAGCAGTATTTGCAAAAGAAAAAATTAGCAAGCTGGATTAAAAATTATCCCGAATTGGATAAAAAACCGAAAGGAAAAAATGTGGGCATTATTATGGCCGGTAATATTCCTGCAGTGGGTTTTCATGATTTTCTTTGTGCATTTATAGCAGGACAAAGGTTGTCTGTCAAACTTTCTTCCAAAGATGAAGTATTGGTAAAACATTTTATTGAAAAATTAAAATCCTGGGAGCCTGTATTGAATGAGTGCATTCAGATAAAGGAAATGCTGAAAGGCTGTGATGCTTATATCGCCACCGGTAGCAATAATTCGGCCCGGTATTTTCATTATTATTTTCAGAAATATCCGCATATTATCCGCAGGAACAGGACATCCGTAGCTGTGCTGGACGGGACGGAAAGCAGGGAAGAATTAGAAAAGCTTTCGGATGATGTGTTTTTATATTTCGGTTTGGGCTGCAGGAACGTAACTAAGATATACGTTCCGGAAGGCTTTGATTTTATCCCGTTAATGGAAATTTTTAAACGGTATGCTTTTCTCAAAGATTTTCATCATTACAGCAATAATTATGATTATAATCTGTCTATTGCCTTATTGAATAAATCTATGTTCATGACCAATGAGTTCACGCTTTTTTTGGAGAATAAATCTCCTTTTTCACCCATCAGTGTCATGCATTATGAATATTATAAAAATCCGGAAGATGTCAGATATTTTGTTGAGGGAAATGAAGATATCCAGTGCGTGGCAGGACATGGAAGATTACCTTTCGGAGAAAGCCAGCGTCCTGCACTGGATGATTATGCGGATGGGATAGATACGATGAGGTTTTTGAGTGAATTGTAAGCGGGTGAAGAGCACAAAGCTTAAAGCTGAAAGCACAAAGCACAATGCCTAAAGCTTGCCCGAATTTTCGGGATCCTTCCACCAGGGTACCTTCAATTTAACCCCCCTTTAACTATTGGTCTAATTTATTGTTAAAGTAAGCAGGTACCTGAAACGTGTGACGCCGTTTGATGTTAACTTTGTGATGCTTCGTGCAGAAATAAAGTTTAATTCATTTAAAAACTCTTTTCGACATGAGAAAACATAATTTAAAAAGTTTTGCAGTGATGGCGTTGGTGAGCGCTGTTACTGCTTTTATTTGTTTTGTTGCCTTCGGCCGCTTTTTCAATAATCACCCTGATGTGTATGTAAATACCAATCCGGTCAAAGTCCATTATACCAGTTATGACAGTAACGCGAGCGGTTCCGGCGGACCTGTGAACTTAGAAGATGCTGCCGGCATTGTGATCCCTGTGACGGTTCATATCAACACGAAGGTCCCACCCAAGGAGATCAGTTCCGGCCAGGGGGATAACAATCCTTTTGGCGGTTTCTTCGGTGGCAACGATCCTTTTTCACAATTATTCGGCGGGGGCGGCAGGTATTATTCTCCGGGGAAATTGGCTTCCGGCTCAGGAGTAATTATTTCCAGCGATGGATATATTGTCACCAACAACCATGTGATTGATGGAGCCAGCAAAATTATTGTTACCTTATATAATGATAAAAGTTATGCTGCCCAGATAGTAGGTATTGATCCGAACACTGATTTAGCCGTACTGAAGATTGATGCGAAGAAT
Source organism: Chitinophagaceae bacterium (assembly GCA_004322015.1). GTDB lineage: Bacteria > Bacteroidota > Bacteroidia > Chitinophagales > Chitinophagaceae > FW021-bin31. Next base: position 40,404 of record SCQT01000205.1, on the reverse strand, counting down.
CTGCCTTATATTGTTTTTGCCAATTCCAATAATGTGCAGATAGGTCAATGGGTGCTGGCCTGCGGTTATCCGTTAAACCTGCAGACCACAGTTACCGCCGGTATTATCAGCGCCAAGTCGCGTAACCTGGGTGTGAATGATGAAGGCACCAATCCGGTAGATTCTTATCTGCAAACGGATGCTGCGGTTAATCCGGGGAACAGTGGCGGACCTTTGGTCAATACCGAAGGTAAATTAGTCGGTATTAATTCCGCTATAGCCACACCCACAGGTTCATTTGCAGGATATGCCTATGCCATTCCTTCCAACATAGTTCGTAAAGTCACCAATGATATTTTAAAATACGGGACGGTACAGCGCGCGTTCCTAGGCGTATATTTACCCAATGACGCCAATAATCCGATGAATATTTCCTTTACGCCCAATGACAATACAATACCCGGATTTGCAGTGATAGGGACTGTAGCCGATGGCGCAGCGGCAAAGGCCGGCATACAAAAAGGAGACATTATTACCGGATTGGGCGATGCACAGATCAATTCGGAGGCCGATCTGTTAGGCGCTATCGCCAGCCACAGGCCGGGTGACCAGGTACCTGTCACTTTCGTCAGGGATGGTAAGCCCCATACGGTAGAAGTTACTTTAAAAAACAAGAACAACACTACGGGCATTGTCAAAGCCACCATTATGGATAAATTGGGTGCAGGCTTACAAAATTTACCTGAGAAGTATGCAAAGGAGATGGGGATTAAAGGCGGAGTAGTGGTAACTCAAATCGGCAGCGGGCTGATCAAATCACAAACCGATATGCAGAGCGGCTTTATTATTGTGCGCGCCGGCGATTATCCGGTAAAAAATGTGGATGACTTGCAAAATGCTCTTGAAAGACAAGGGAATAATGTGTTGCTGCAGGGGGTTTACCCGGATCAGCAGGGCATGTTCAGCTATGCCATCACGGATTTAAAAGCAGGAATTGTGAACTAATAGAGTAGTGTATATGTTCCTTTCATAAACAGGTTTTTTAGGTTAGCGACAAAACCCCGGTTCCAAAGCCGGGGTTTTGCCTTTTTTTAAATAATTATATTTTATCTTTGCCCCCTTATTTGAAAAATGATTACAAATTTTAATACGTATGCAACTTAAGGGACTGGTTAAGTTTTTTACTGTGGTGCTGATCCTGATCTCAGTGTACCAATTATCTTTCACTTTTGTAGTACACCATGAGCAGAACAAGATCAATGCTGAAGCGACTGATTGGGTACAAAAAAATTATAAAACCCCGCAGGAACTTTATCCGAATGATCCTGAACAACAGGTTTTTTACCAGGATCACCTGGATTCAGTATTCAGAGTGAGAGTTCAATATATTGAAGACAGCACTTCCAGCCAGGTAGTTTATAATACGCTTATCAAAAAGTACACCCTGCCGGAAGCAAAATCGCAGGAACTGAGCTTAGGACTTGATTTACAGGGTGGTATGAATGTGGTGATGGAAGTATCGCTGGAAGGGCTGATCCGTTCCATGTCCAATAACTCGCCTGATCCGGCGCTTAATAAAGCCTTAGCGATGGCGACCGAAGCGAAAGCCAACAGCGCTGCGGATTATATTACTTTATTCGGACAGGCATGGGCCCAGGTGAAGCCTGCCAATGAGCGGCTTGCGCCTTTGTTTGCCAATGCTTTTGAAAAAGAAATCACTTATAACTCCAGTGACCAGCAGGTATTACAAGTGATCCGTGATGAATCCCGGAGCGCTATCAAACGTACCTATAATGTATTGCAGCAACGTATTGATAAGTTTGGTGTGGCTCAGCCTGAGATCAATTTGGATCTGAATAAAGGAATAATTAGCGTGGCATTGCCCGGTGTTCACAACCCGCAGCGTGTAGGCAATTATTTGCAGGCGACCGCCAAGCTTGAATTCTGGGAAGTTTTTCAACCTGATCAGGATTTCGCCACTAATGTATTAAAGCCTATGGATGAGGCGGTGGCTAACTATTTAGCTTCGTCTTCTTCGTCCGTAAAGAGCAGCACCGTTTCATCGGATACCACTCAATCTTCGCAGAAAACCACAGCGGATACTGCGGGATTAGGCGCTCTCGCAGGATTGGTAAATAAAAATCATCAGGCACAGGACACCGGCACCTCAGGCGCCCTCAATAATCTGACCAATAAGAACCCGTTAGAGAGCCTGCTGCATCAGCCTCAGCAATTCGGCGCTATTGCGTCCATCTCCACCGCCGATACGGCACTGTGGGATCGTTATTTACAGATACCCGCTGTCAGGAATATCATGCCGAGAAACCTGAAATTTCTCTATGGTCAGGAGCAAAAGGATCCTAACACAGGGATTACAAGCAAATTTGTAGATATATATGCCATAAAAATGCCTCCTGGGAGTGATAAACCTTTATTGGGAGGTGAACATGTAGTGGACGCACGAGAGGATGTGGATCAAAACGGCAGGCCGGAGATCAGCATGACAATGGATAATGTGGGCGCCAAGGTCTGGGCTAAAATGACGGCGGCCAATGTACACAAGCCTATTGCCATAGTATTGGATAATGTAGTCTATTCTGCGCCGGCGCCTACCGAAGAGATTACCGGCGGACGGTCTTCCATTACGGGTAATTTTACTATCCAACAAGCTCAGGATCTGGCCAATATTTTGAAAGTAGGTAAACTGCCTGCTCCCGCCCATATCGTACAGGAACAGATCATAGGCCCTACGCTTGGTCATGAATCCGTTATGGCAGGCGCCAAATCGTTTATCATAGCCTTTATCCTGATCTTCATCATGATGCTGATCTATTACAACAGTGCAGGATGGGTTGCTAACATTGCTTTGATATTTAACCTGTTATTCACAGTGGGTGTATTGGCTGCTTTAGGGGCCACCCTTACCATGCCGGGCATCGCCGGTTTGATTTTGGCTATTGGTATGGCAGTTGACTCTAACGTAATTGTATTTGAAAGAATAAAAGAAGAGCTTGTCCGGGGGAAAGGATATTTCCAGGCTATCTCGGATGGATATAAACATTCATACGCACCGGTATTGGATGGACATATCACTACTTTACTTACGGCGATCATCCTGTTCTATTTTGGACTGGGGGCTGTAAAGGGATTTGCCACCACCCAGATATTAGGTTTGCTGCTGTCTCTGTTCTGCGGGCTATTGATTTCCAGAATGATCGAGGATTACTGGACCAGGAAGGACAGGCATTTTACTTATTTCACCAAATTATCAAAAGCTATTTTCAGGCATGCGCAGTTTGATTTCGTGAAGGCCAGAAAATATACCTATATCATTTCCTCTATAGTGGTCATATTCGGTGTGGCGTCCTTTTTCCACGGATTCAGAGAAGGAGTTGAATTTTCTGGAGGACGAAGCTATACGATCCGTTTTGATAAGCCGGTTAACACACAGCAGTTGAGCCAGGATCTGAAGCCATATTTCGGGGATTATCCCGTGGTGAAAACGGTAGATGAAGCCAATCAGGTGAACATTACCACAGCTTATTTGATCCATCAGCCCGGCAATAATGTGGATTCATTGGTAGAAGCTAAGTTATTTGAAGGCCTTCATAACTATTTACCGGCGGGAACAAATTATACCACTTTTGATAAACGCTATAAATTAAGCTCTCAAACTGTGTTGCCTACCATTTCGCAGGACTTGAAAAAAGGGGCGGTCAAAGCGGTTATAGTGGCGCTTATTGCGATATTCGCTTATATTCTGTTACGATTCCGCAGATGGCAATATTCTGTGGGAACTATTTTATCCCTAATCCATGATTCTTTAGTGATCATTGCGGTTTTTTCTTTCTTTAAAAATATCGTGCCATTCCCGATGGAAATTAATCAGGATTTCATTGCAGCGGTGTTGACTGTGATCGGTTATTCCATGAATGATACGGTGATTGTGTTTGACCGTATCAGGGAATATTTCCATACCCTGAAAGGAGTGGACAGAAATACGGTGATCAACAAAGCCATTAATGATACGCTGAGCCGGACTATTATGACTTCCGTTGCCGTGTTCATCACCTTACTAGTATTGTTTATTTTCGGCGGCGCTTCCACCAGAGGCTTTGCTTTTGCCATGCTGATCGGTGTGATCACCGGTACCTATTCTTCCATCTTTGTAGCAGCGCCTGTATTGGTTGACTTTGACAGGAAGAATAAATTAGTGACTGTGGAAGAAGCTAAGGCCCAGGCTAAACAAGCGAGGTTAGAGGCGGCTGTTGCTAAAAAATAATTGATCAGTCTTTGATGAACAAAACCCGCATGACATAAGTCGCTGCGGGTTTTGTTATATTTGTAGCTTTACGGAAATCTATCAATGTATGTCGCAGCAATTGATCTATATTTTATTGGGTGTCGCTTTTCTTGTATTCATTGTATTCACATTGCGTGACTGGGCTTTGCAACGAAAATCGAAAGATCAGGCGCCCTCTGCCCCGGTTACTGAAGACGGGAAAAACAACCTGGCTTTACCTTTGAAATTACAGGCTTATGAGCGCTTAGTGATTTTTTTAGAAAGAATGAAGCCTGAAAGTCTCATCTCCAGAGTCAATGAGCCCGGATTGCATGTAAAGGATATCAGATTGCTGATGGTGCACAGTATTCAGTCGGAATATGACCATAATATTTCCCAGCAAATTTATGTCAGTACGGAATCATGGGAAGCGGTATGTAATGCCAAGGAACAACTGGTGAACCTGATCAATTCCATTGCCGAGAAGATTGACCCTGAAGCGGAAGGTAAGATCTTAGACAGGAAATTGTTGGAGCTGTCCCTGCATGAAAAGGAATTCCCGGTAAGAACTGCTTTGAATATATTGAATGATGAAGCTAAAAAACTGATGGGACACCCTGTTCATGCGTCAACAGCAGAATTTAAAAATGGGAAGTAGGCAGTCCTGAAGATTCGTCCCGAAAATTCGTCCCGAAGATTCGGGAGTGGTAAGTAGTAAATTGTAAGTAGTAAGTAGTACCAGTAGACAGTAGGCAGTGGGCAGTAAACGGTAAACAGTCAAAGTAGTCGGCGGTAAGGAATAGGGGGAAGATTGCAGTTGTATTGAATAATGATCCTAAGTTTCTGTGAGTTGTCCATTTTATAATTGTAATGTTTTGCGAACGCCTATCTTTCCTTTGCTTTCTTCATTCCGCTTTTTGCTTCGTGCCTATTGATCTCCGTTTCCTAAGTCCGTCGTTTTAATTTGCTGAAGATATTTTCTTAAAAATTTTTTTGGTTAAGTGAAAATATGTATATTCATTCCTGAATTATAATGTATGGAAGTTATACATATCAGCGCGGAGTGTTATCCTGTTGCTAAAGTAGGCGGATTGGGAGATGTAGTGGGCGCCCTCCCCAAATATCAACAACAAGGCGGGCATATAGCCAAGGTATTAATGCCTTTTTACAGAAGGCCTTTTATGGCTGAGAATGAGTTTGAGCTGGTACATGAAGGAGGCATGTGGATAGGGAATGACTGGCATCATTTTAATGTTATAAAGGAAAAAACCAATAAACTTGGCTTTGATCTGTATATATTGCAAATCCCGGGGCTGCTGGAACAGCAGAATGTGTACGGGGAGTGGAATGATGCAGAACGCTTCACAGCCTTTCAGATAGCCGCGCTTGACTGGATCAATTCGTGGCAACATAAGCCTGATATTATTCATTGTCATGATCATCAGACAGGGCTGATACCTTTTATGATGATCCAATGTTTTAAATATCGCGCTTTAAAAAATATACCCACGGTATTTACTATCCATAACGCCCAGTATCAGGGGCAAATGGGATGGGACAGGATGCACTGGCTTCCTTCTTTTGATAACTGGAAAAGCGGAATGATGGATTGGAATCATCAAATTAATCCCATGGCTGCAGGCATAAAAAATTCATGGCATGTGACCACTGTTTCTCCCGGATATCTGCAGGAACTGATGAATTCAGCCAATGGGTTAGACCCTCTTTTCAGGCAGGAAGCTGGGAAATGTTCAGGGATTTTAAACGGTATAGACACTTCGGTATGGAATCCGGCTACAGACAGCATGCTTACCACGCATTATAATCTCAGGAACGTTATTTCAGGAAAGAAAAAAAACAAACAGGACTTGTGTGAAGTTTTCCATCTCGATACTCAAAAACCGCTGTTTTCTTTTATCGGGCGTCTGGTGGATGATAAGGGGGCGGATCTTCTTCCCGAAGCTATTTTGCGGGCGGCGAATGAAATGCAGCATCAGGCGAATTTTCTGGTATTAGGGAACGGAAGGGGAGAAATAGAGGGAGCTCTTGAACATATCAAGGCATATCTTGACGGGGAGTACAATACTTACATCGGGTACAATGAAAAACTCTCTCATCTGATATATGCCGGAAGTGATTTCTTACTAATGCCGTCCAGAGTGGAGCCTTGCGGATTGAACCAGTTATATGCACTGAAATACGGGACCATGCCCATTGTCAGAAGTGTCGGCGGATTGAAGGATACGGTCATTGATATCGGTGACCCGGGCGGCTACGGGATCCGTTTTATTCAGCCGTCTATCGGAGATATATGCCACTCCATCGGCAGAGCGGTGGAATTATACCAGGATACTAAAAAATTAAATGATCTGCGCCGTTATATGATGAAATTAGATTTTTCATGGGATAAATCCTCACAACAATACCTTGACTTATATCATACCTTAAAATAGTTTTTATGCCACAAAGATTGATTGCCCTTATATTGGGAGGAGGACAGGGAACCAGGTTATCGCCTTTAACAGAAAACCGTTCTAAGCCGGCTGTGCCTATTGCAGGGAAGTACCGCTTAGTGGACATTCCTATTTCCAATTGTCTGAATTCAGGTATCAGACGGATCTTCGTGCTGACCCAATTCAATTCCGCTTCCTTAAATAAACACATTAAGAACACCTATCATTTTGACCATTTTAATACAGGATTTGTAGATATCCTGGCTGCTGAACAAACGCCTTCCAGCACTTCCTGGTTTCAGGGGACTGCAGATGCGGTCAGGCAATGTCTCCGTCATCTGGAAACGCTTGATTTCCAAAATGTACTGATATTATCCGGAGACCAGCTTTATCAGATGGATTTTAATGAAATGCTGGAAGAACATATTCGCAAACAAGCTATGGTAACGATCGCTACCATACCGGTGAACAGCCGGGATGCTACGGGCTTTGGCATTATGAAAACCAACGGCGAGGCCACGATCACCTCCTTCATTGAAAAGCCTAAAGCGGAAGTATTGCCTGAATGGGCCTCCCCGGTGAGCGAGGAAATGAAAAGAAAAGGAAGAGAATACATGGCTTCCATGGGTATTTATATTTTTAACAGGAAGTTTTTAATTGATATTCTCGGTTCTAATAAAGAGGCGGTAGATTTCGGTAAAGAAATTATTCCACAGGCGATTGAACAGGAGTATAAAGTAGTCAGCTTTCCCTTCGAAGGTTATTGGACAGACATCGGTAATATTTCTTCTTTCTTTGAAGCCAACCTGGAGTTAACGGAAGGTATCCCGCAATTTAATCTCTTCGATCAAAATTATGGTATTTATACCCATGCGCGCATGCTTCCTCCCTCTAAGATCTCGGGAACCACTTTAGAACGTACATTGATTGCCGACGGTTGTATTATCATGGCAAGCCGATTGGAACATGCGGTGGTGGGCATTCGTACGCGCATCGGGATCGGGACTACCATTTCCAACAGCTATATTATGGGCAGCGATAATTACCAGACATTGGATGAGATCAATGAAACTGTCAGTCGTGGAATTCCTCCTATCGGCATCGGGGAGCGCTGTTATATCAACAATGCTATTTTAGACCGTAACTGCCGGATAGGGAATGATGTGAGGATCAACGGCGGCCCGCATCTGGAAAATACAGCACATGAACTGTATGTAGTCAAAAGCGGTATTGTCGTGATCAAGAAGAATGCCGTGATCCCTCACGGTTTTACCATTTAAGTCCCTTCGTACTTCCTGACCCACAGGGGATCCGGGCATTCTGCCAGCAGGGTGAGGATATCTTTTTTAAATACGGGATGTGTAAAATGCGGCGCTATTTCCGCCAGGGGCGCAAGAACGAAACGCCTGTTCTGTAAATAAGGATGAGGTATGATCAATTTTTCTTCATGAATAATTTCATTCCCGTAAAAAAGAATGTCAATATCAATAATACGCGGCTCCCAAACTTTTTTCCTGATCCGCCCCAGGCGAGTCTCAATGCAGGAAGTTATTTTAAGCAAAGTCTGGGCAGTGATATCGGTGCTGATGACCATCACCTGGTTCAGATAATCGTCCTGTTCAATTTTTCCCCATGCCGCTGTTTCATATATGGATGATCCCTTCAGGGGAATTAATTTGGACCCGGGAGAAATATTTTCACTCAATGTCCTGTTTCCGATCAGATCGCGCGCATCCTGCAGGTGTTGTAACCTGTTCCCCATATTGGTCCCGAGGAGTAAATATACCGTTGTCATAAAATTATGAAGAGCAAAAGTAACAATTAAGCGTATTTTTGGGCACTCAAGTAAAAGAACAGCTATGAAAGGCTTTTTAAAAATGTTTTTTGCTTCGCTGCTGGCGATCGTCATATTTTCGCTCCTCGTTTTTTTGATCTTTATCGTTATCATTTCGGCGGCGGTGAATACCAGAGAAACCATCAGGGTAGATCATAAAACCGTGCTGGTATTAGACTTGAACAAGGCATTGCATGAGCAGAGTTCGTTTAACCCGTTAAATGCCGTACTGAGGAGAGGTAATGTGTCAGCACCGGGATTACATGATATTACCGATGCTATCCGCAGGGCTGCGGGTGACGACAGAGTTAAAGGGATTTTCATTGAGTCCGATGGCGATCCCAACGGCTTTGCCACTAATGAAGAAATAAGGCGTGCCCTACTTGATTTTAAGAAGTCGGGAAAATTCATTTACGCCTACGGGACTGTCATTCCTCAAAAAGCTTATTATGTGGCTTCCGTTGCCGGAAAAATATTTCTCAATCCGGTTGGAATACTTGACTTCTCAGGGTTCTCAGTTCAGTTTATGTTTTTTAAAGGTACCCTGGATAAATTGAATATTAATCCACAGGTATTTTTTGAAGGAAAATATAAAAGCGCTACGGAGCCTTTCCGCGTAACGCAAATGACACCGGCCAATAAATTGCAAACCAAAGCATACTTAGGTGATTTATATCAGCATTTCCTGGAAGGGGTCGGTAAATCCAGGCATATTGATACGGGATCACTTTTTCAATTTGCTAATGATGGCATGATACGCACAGCGTATGATGCATTGAAATACGGGTTAGTGGATGGATTGAAATACGATGATGAGGTGAAAGAAGCCATACGTGATAAAGCAGGTATTCCGGTTAATGATGAAATTCCCTTTATGAGTGTGGAAAAATACGCCAAAGCAAATCCGCCCGCTCTTAATTCATCCGGAGACCAGATAGCTGTGTTGTATGCGCAGGGAGATATTGTTTCTTCGGGCAACCGTTCGTCTGGCGGGCCACAAATAGCTGCGGATCAATATGTACCTTTGATACGCAAGCTCCGTAAGGATAGTAGCATTAAGGCTATAATTTTCAGGGTAAATTCTCCCGGCGGCAGCGCGTTAGCTGCTGATGCTATCTGGCGTGAGTTGTTGCTGGCAAAGCAGGTAAAGCCAGTTGTCGTCTCCATGGGCGATTATGCTGCGTCAGGGGGGTATTATATTTCCTGTGAAGCAGACAGCATTTTTACGGAGCCTAATACTTTAACAGGCTCTATCGGTGTATTCAGTATTATCCCTGACTTGCAAAGTTTCTTTAAAAATAAGCTGGGGATCACTTTTGACGGAGTAAAAACGGCCCAATATGCGGATATGGGGAGTATGGCCCAGCCATTAACGGCTGTAGAGAAACAATTTATCCAGGATGGTATTGACAGTGTATATGCGACTTTTAAACATAAAGTAGCGATGGGAAGGCATCTTCCTGAGCCGGTAGTGGACAGTCTTGCGCAAGGCCGGGTATGGAGCGGGATACGCGCTGTAAAACTGGGGCTGGCAGATAAATTAGGCGGACTGAAGGAGGCCGTTGCCTGTGCTGCAAGAATGGCTCATCTGAAGACCTATTCTCTTACTACCTATCCAAAAGAAGAAGCCGCTTTTCAAAAATTGTTTCGGCAATTCTCGGATGATGCACACGCTAAAATCTTAAAAGAACAATTGGGTAATAACTATTCTTTGTATATGGATATCAAACGTATGACTACCTCGGACGGAGAGATCCTTGCCAGGCTGCCTTTTAATATGATCATTCATTGAGGATTTAAATCTGTTAATTTAAGGGCTAAATAATATTTTGAGAAGTCAGATTAGAACTCTTTTATAATCCGCCGATGGCGGATGTCAGAATGGTAGCATGGTCAAATAGGGAGATGAACAGAACCCGCCTTGGCGGGTGAAAGGATTCCTGATTCAATATATAATTATAAACCTGGCCGATCTGGGAATGACCTTCCGAACATTCGGAAGAAAATACGACATATCCTTCCTGCCAGCTAAACTTAAGGTTTTATTTTATACTCTCCTCTCAAAATCATGTCACTCCTGCGGAGTTCTTAATATCGGGAATTGTTAACTTTTCCCTTTTCTACAATCTTGTCATCCATCTTCGCGGATTCCCATCATCTCAAAATATTATTTAGCCACCCAATATCTTAGTTCGAATAAGTTATAAACGACTCGACACGCGTCATACCCTATACTGAAATGGCCATGCTTTCAAATAGACAATTAAAAATATTTGAAATACGCATGGTTGGCTATCCTTTTTTTGCTTAGTGCGATGATCTGCATCTCTGCAAAAGACCCTGTTTGGAAGTTAACAGAAATCAATGATGAAGCATTAGATGTTATTACGAAGTTAATGACCGGGACAGGTTATTTGAAGGTAGTGTCAAGTTTAACATATTGCTGCACGGTTCCTACAAAGACACAAAGCCCACGCTTTGGGTCTCTTAGAAGTTTCGGACGAGGCTTTGCGGGATTTATACATGCGTCATTTTGCAATTAACTTTGCAATAGTAGTTTCCTATCCTGAAATTTTCATTTTTATCTTGTAGGTTTGCACCTGTGGAAAAATACATGTGAATATGCCTCAAAAATATAGCCAGCTTCAGGCTCTTTTAGCGATTGCTGTTGCCAGCTTTAAAGCCATGCTAAGAAGTCCTTCCGCTGTGATCTTTACTATTGGTTTCCCGTTGGCTTTTGTGCTGGTTTTCGGATTTATCGGCAATAGCGCTTTTTCAGTGCGGATTGGCATTGACCCTGCTTCTGATATTCATAATCCCATTTATAACGCTTTATCTCAGAATCCAGAAGTAAAGCTGGTGACTAATGAGTCCCAGGATGATATGATTGCGGCATTGAAGAAGGGGAGCCTGACTTCTATTATTAATATCACTCCCCAAAAGGATACCGCCGGGTCGGCGCCGCAATATGGCGTAGAACTATTTACATCCAGCGCTGCTGCGGATAAGATCAATTTGTTTCGCGGCATTTTAAAAAATGTCATCAACGATGAAAATGAAAAGATTTTTCCGAAAAACTCTTCCATAGCCACGGTCCATGCCACCATTGTGCCGGGACGGAAATACAGGGAAATAGATTTCATTCTGCCGGGCATGTTGGGTTTTTCGCTGCTCAGCACAGGGGTATTCGGAACGGCATTCTTATTCTTCAGTTTAAGGCAAACCTTAGTGCTGAAGCGCTTTTTTGCCACGCCCGTCACGAGATTTAACATATTATTCGGAGAGGCATTATCCCGATTAATTTTTCAATTGTTAGGTGCGATATTTTTAATAGTTTTGGGTTATTATTTTTTCAGATTCACGCTGATACACGGGTTTGAAACGGTGATAGAGATGCTCATTCTCTCCGTGATCGGGTTGATTATCTTTATGGGTTTCGGCTTCATTATCAGCGGTATTTCGAAGAGTGAAAGCGCTATTCCGCCTATTGCGAATGTGGTTACATTGCCGCAATTTTTACTTGCCGGCACTTTTTTCCCTATTGATGTTTTCCCTTCCTGGTTGCAGCCCATTTGTAAAATTTTGCCACTCACTTACCTGAATGATGCCCTGCGAAAAATAGCTTTTGAAGGCGCCAGGCTATGGCAGTTGCCTAAAGAGCTCCTGATCCTGCTGATTTGGGGTTTAGTAGTGTATGCGGTGGCGGTGAAAGTTTTTCGTTGGGAATGATCACGTAAAAAATTTTACAATGGCACGAAAGATTATTAAGTTTATAATCTTTTTTATTTGCAGCTTAGTGATTCTGTTTATTTTGATCACGCTTATATTACCATCCACCGGCAAGGTGGTGAAAGAGACGTATATCCAGGCCAGCAAAAAGACAGTTTTGGGCGAGCTGAGCACACTGGAAAGCTATTCTGCCTGGTATCCCTGGATACAGGTAGATCCCACCGCTAAAATTTCTTATAAGGATAACCGTCAACAAATGAGCTGGGTCGGTAAAACATCACCAGGCCCGGTGGATGGGATTTACAGGCTGACCGGACTGGACAGTGACAGCACTTTGCATTTTGAATTTACCTATCGTGATACCCCCCCCTTTACGGGTGCGTACATCCTCCGGTCTTCCAGTGATACCTCCGGCACCACGGTAGTATGGTATCTCAAGATGAGAGCAGGATTCACGCCCTGGTGGCGCTTTTATGCAGCCATGATGAATAAGCTGACGGGCCCGTTGATGGATGCTGGGCTTAACAATCTGAAAATCATTTGTGAAAAGGCAGAGGTTTATTCACACATTCCTGTCAGGAGAATAGAGATCAATAAAACTTACGTCGCTACGGTTATGGACACTGTTCTTCAAAGTCAGCTCTATCTTAGCCTTAACAGGTCATTTGACTCTATCAGGTCTTTTATTTCAGACCATCATTTAATCGCTAAAGGAGAGCCTATGGCTCAGTTTCATGAGCTGAACAATCATACGTTTACTATAAATGCGGGAATTCCTGTAAAAGAAAAATTTATTCCCGAAGATAATATACAATTGCAGATCTTTCCTGCTGAGGCTTTGCTGAGTGCGGATTATTCCGGAAATTACGGCGGTGTTCAACATACCTACCTGGTATTATCACACCTGGCAACCCATTACGGGAAGTCGGCTTCGCCGGCTGTTTGGGAGATATATGAAGACGGAAGGATACCGCAGAGCGACACCAGTTATTGCCACATTCATGTATGTTACGCTATTCCCTCCCGCCAAAAGATAGCGTGGTTACGTTCTCTAACAAAGAGATAATGACATCGTATATATTTTTCAATTCATTATTCGATATGCAGTAAGGCGGCAATATATAAATAGTATTTCCGAGCGGCCGCAGCACAATATGATGCTTCAGGAAAAATTCACTGAGATAATAACGGATATTATTCATGTAAGAATCTTCCCCTGGGGTTATTATTTCAAAAGCTGTGACAGTCCCGGTTTGCCGTGCGTTTTTGATTGCGGCGTGATTCTTAATTTGTTTTATAAAATGAGCTTGTTGTTCAATGACACGGGTCACATTTTCCATACAGGATGATTCGATAAATAAATCAAGGCTGGCTAATGCTGCGGTACAGGCGATAGGATTGGCTGTAAATGAATGACCATGCAGGAATGTCTTTAATTTATCTGTTGAGAGGAAAGCATCATAGATCTTTGCATTGCAGGAGGTAACTCCTAAAGCCATCGTGCCGCCTGTGAGTCCTTTGGACAGACAAATAATATCCGGCTGTACCTGCAGATATTCCATGGCAAAGCGTTTCCCTGTTCGTCCGAACCCGGTCATCACTTCATCCGTAATAATTAGTATTTCGTTGTCCCTGCATATTTTTATCAGACGTTCCAGTGCGGCCGGAAGATACATCCGCATACCGCCTGCGCCTAATATCAACGGTTCAAAGATGAAGGCTGCATATTCTCCCGAGTTAATTTTTTTCTTTACATTTTCATAATAAGTTTCATCCGGCATTTCACCGGTACAGCCATCAGGCGAATTACATATCCCTCCCCCGACACCGTCAGGAACAGGGATATCTATGTAGTCCACTTCAAACAAGTATTTCTCAAAAGCCATGGTGAACACGGATCTGGCGCTTACGCTCATGGAGCCGAAAGTATCGCCATGGTATCCATGACGGAATGCAAGGATCTTATTTTTATGAATGCCCTGGTTGAACCAGTATTGAATGGCCATTTTTAATCCCACCTCTACGGCCGTTGAACCGTTGTCTGAGAAGAATATTTTGGATTGTGCCGAAGGCAGGATCTCCAGCAATCTTTCTGCCAGCTCAATTGCCGGGCGATGGGTTAATCCTGCGAAAATACAATGTTCAAGTGTTTGTGCCTGTGCTGCTATCTTCTGAGCAATGTACGGATGTGCATGTCCGTGGATATTCACCCACCAACTGGAAATGCCATCTATATAGGACGTGCCGTCTTCGGCAAAAAGTAAAGCGTCTTTTCCTTTTACCATAGGGATGGGTAATGGTTCTGTGAGCATTTGTGTATCGGGGTGCCAGATCGTTCGGTGATCTCTTTGCGCTAAAGTCAAAGGATTAAAATTGGTTTCTTTCATCCGCCAAAATTAGTGAAATGGAGGAAAGCTTACCGTGATTTTTGATAAAACCAAATGCAAATTTATTTTGTTAACTAATGTGAATGGTTATAATGATTTTATTGAATTTCAGAAAATGAGTAATCAATCTGTAAATGGTCCATCGGGAAAGGCAGGGAAAAATAGTTCCGATATAGGGAGTAAAACACGGCATGATCTGGTGAAATTGCTTTCAGGATTCCTTCGGAAAGCAGACGCTCATATTACTTTTGAAGAGGCTGTAAAAGATATTCCGTCAGGTTATTTCGGCAGGAAGGCTGATGGATTACCTTATTCGCTTTGGCAGGAAGTGGAACATATCCGGATCACTCAAAAGGATATTCTTGAATTTTGCAGGGATGCGCATTATCAATCCCCGCCCTGGCCGGAAGGATATTGGCCTTCAGAACCTGCTCCGCTACAGGATACAGCGTGGAAAGAGAGCATTGAAGGGATCATGAATGACCGTAAAGAATTCATCCGCTTGCTGGAAGATCCTGCCGGGGATCTTTTTAAACCTTTTCCTCACGGAAGCGGTCAGAATTTAGTCAGAGAAGCGATGCTGATCGTGGATCACACTTCTTATCATGTGGGACAGATCATGATCATCAGAAGACTGCTGGGAATATATAAATAAACTAAAAACCTAAAATGAGATGAGTAATATTTTGCAGGATTACCGGAAGGTGCGCGAGCGGAGCCTGAACATTTGTAAACCGCTTAAAACGGAAGATTATGTCGTGCAGCCTGTAGTAGATGTGAGTCCTCCCAAATGGCATTTAGGGCATACCACCTGGTTTTTTGAGGCTTTCATATTAAAACCCACCGTTCCTCATTACAAGGAATTTGACCCGGACTATAATTATGTTTTCAACAGCTATTATGAGTCAGCCGGAGCCCGTGTAATCCGGACAGACAGAGGGAATCTGAGTCGTCCTGCAGTAGATGAGATCCTGCAATACAGGGAACATGTAGATAAGGCCATGGAAGATTTTCTATCAGATGGTGTCTCCGATGAAATGGAATCGCTGATCACTTTAGGACTAAATCATGAAGAGCAACATCAGGAATTGCTTTATACAGACATTAAGTATATTCTTGGCCATAACCCTTTATTCCCGGCTTATTCGGAGAATGCTTTGGAGACGATAAATGAGAAGGAAAATGAACAAGGCTTTATCCGGGTAAAGGAAGGCATCTATGAGATTGGTTTTGGAGGGAAAGGATTTTGTTTCGATAATGAATTAAGGAGGCATAAAGTATATTTACAAAACTATGAAATTAGTAAACACCTTGTTGCCAATGGCGAATATCTTGAGTTTGTAGCGGCAGGAGGATACCGTGATTTTCATTACTGGCATTCGGATGGATGGAACTGGGCGAAGGCAAAGGGAATTGAATCTCCCATGTACTGGCACCGGATAAAGGGTCAATGGAAGTATTATACCTGGCAGGGAATAAAGCCTTTGGATTCGTATGTTCCCGTTTGCCATATCAGTTATTACGAAGCTGCTGCCTATGCTGCATGGAAAGGAATGAGATTGCCCACGGAGGCAGAATGGGAAACCGCAGCTCCGGAATTAAAATGGGGGAAACGCTGGGAGTGGACGGAAAGCGCCTATCTGCCTTACCCTGGTTTTATCAAAGCGCCCGGTGCCATTGGAGAATACAACGGTAAGTTCATGGTCAACCAGATGGTGCTGAGAGGAGCTTCTGAAGCAACGCCTCCGGGACACAGTCGTATCACTTACAGAAATTTTTTTCAGCCGGAGTTACGCTGGCAATTCACGGGAATAAGATTAGCCAAATGATAAATAACAACCGCGCGTTTTATGAGGAGGTAGTAGAGGGATTGTCAGCGACACCTAAATATCTGTTTTCCAAATATTTTTATGACAAGAGGGGTGATGAACTTTTTCAAAAGATTATGCGTTGTCCTGAATATTATCTTACCCGATGTGAGGAAGAAATATTTTCTCTGCAATCTCATTGTATTGCGGAAATGATAAAAAAGCATCTGCATAATTTTGAAGTAGTCGGCTTAGGGGCAGGGGATGGGACCAAATCCATGTACCTTTTAAAAGAATTTTATCAGCAGGGACTATCAGATACTTATTATCCGGTTGATATTTCTGATCATGTGATTCAGTCGTTGGAGAAAAAAATCCCCCGGAATATCCCTGGATTACGAGTGAAGGGGTTTCACGGCGAGTATATTGAGATGTTGAAGGATATCCATGAATTTTCAGGTAAGCAAAAGATGATCCTGTTTCTCGGTTCTAACATAGGAAATTATTATCCTGATAGGGCCCTGCATTTTTGCCGTTTGTTGCGTCAATATATGCCTCCGGGTAGTTTGCTGCTGATTGGTTTTGATTTAAAAAAACATCCTCAGATCATTTTAAATGCTTATAATGACAGGCAGGGTTTTACAAGAGATTTTAATCTTAACTTATTAGTACGTATTAACAGGGAATTAAACGGGAATTTCACCGTGAAGAGTTTTGATCATTATGCTATGTATGATCCCGTTTCCGGGAGCTGTAAAAGCTTTTTGGTGAGCCTGAAAGATCAGCAGGTAAGGATAGGCTCAGCGTTTTCTGTGGATTTTTTGAAGGATGAGGTTATTCAAATGGAAGTTTCTCAAAAATATCATGCAGCGGATATTGATAGGATGGGGGAAGATGCGGGGTTTAAGATATTAGGGAAATTTTATGATTCCCGAAAATGGTTTACAGATTGCTTATGGCAACGGGAGTAGCTATTCAGTTAAAAAAAATAAGAAGGGATGCTCATACGGTTTCTCTCTGCATCCCTTTGGTATTTGATCTGAGATCGTATCGGATTATATTCCTAATTTCTGGCGGATATCTTCAGGAATACCATTTTTATTGACCATCAGGGAAGTAGTCTTATATTCTACATAATTCTTGGTTACATATAAATATCCCTTATAGTCGTTCTTTGTTCCCCATGAATTTTTAACGATGTACCATTCTTTGCCATTCTGATCTTTGGCAATACCGGTGATCTGCATTCCATGATCATCGGTAGTTTGATAATTATCAAATGCTTCCTGTCTCATTTCGGGAGTAATGGTCATTTCAGGTTTTGGTCCCTCAAACATAGAAGCTCTTTGGTCGGGGGTCATATCCCGGACTGATTCGGCGGGGATATAAGCAATGCCGTTTTTCCAACTGAAATAGGGCTCGCTCACATCCGTTCCCCATGCCACAGTATAGTGGTGCGCCAGTGCATAATCTATGATCTTAGTGATATCATCCATCGGAATATTCCAGTCATGCTGGAACTCCCAATTGTCCGGGACCATCATCATAGCTTTTTTCCAGTAAGGAGTATTGGTCTGGGAAATGAATTCCACATAATTGTCAGCATTTAATTTTACCACGTCTTTGGCGAAGCTCTGCGGGGTGTAGGTCTTGCCATCATATTCGAAAGTTTTGGGTACCGGACCTAAGTAGGCATTTAAAACACCGTTGACAGCCTCCTTCCAATTGGGGGTTAATGTTCCCTGATTGGGCGCTTTGATTATTTCATCCAGCATGGCTTTCAGCACTCCCATCATTTCGCTGAAATCATTGATCTTGGTTCCGTAGTTTAATCCTGTGTAATCCGATTCGGGGATAGCGCCATATTTTGCCAGCATATTAATTACGTCGTGCTCTTCTCCTCCATCGCCCCAGTTGACAGATCCATGCATGCGCACATAATTAACGGCTTTCTGTAAATAAGCACAACGGGCTGTAAAGATGGGTGACAAATGAATGGCAGGACCACCGTTGCGTATCATCTCGGATTCGAGAAATGAGTTGGTGGAATAGCTCCAGCAGGTGCCGGAATTTCCCTGGTTCTCCACAGGAGTGGCTTCTGCATTGACCACTGTGGTAAACTGAAAACCTTCTTTGGAATTGTCACTCTGGTTGTTCACTACCTTCTTCATTAAATCCACTTGTGACCAGGCAGAGCCGAAAGCGAACAGCAGGAGCGCCAGTAACAGTATTTTGTTTCTCATGTTTTGGTGATTTTAAAAGAATGAAATTATTTGAGGGGATAAAGTTAGAAATATTTTTACTTTTACATTTTGTTATCCGTACGGTTAACCCAATATTTACAATATTCAGTATCATTTTCAACTTGTTAACATGCCATTTACAGTTCGTCAGTTTACCTCTTCCGGTTTGGATATCACTGAAATAAGTCAGCAGGGTCATTCTTCCAAAATTCATATCCTGCCTGCGTCGGGAGCGCTATGGCATGGCTGGATTATCGGGAGTGGAACAGAGGAGTTAAATCTGATCAATCATTATAAAGATGGAAAGGATTTGTCGGATGATCTTTCCAATTCTTATAAGAGCGCTAAACTGAGTCCTTTTGCCTGCCGTATTCCTGAGGGAAAATATTCATTTCAGGGTAAGGATTATGAATTTGCAAGAAAGTTCAAAGATGGCAGCGCCATACACGGATTATTGTTCGATCAGCCGTTTAAGCAGAAAGAAGCAGTGCAAAAGGATCAATATGCTTCCGTCAGCTTTTATCATGCATATCGTAAAAACGACCCCGGTTTTCCTTTTGATTACGATTGCACTATTACCTATACTTTGCATGAAGGCCACCAAGTGACCATAGAAACCAACATTCAAAATACCGGCAGCGAAACTATGCCATTAGTTGACGGATGGCATCCCTATTTTAGTACAGGGAACAAAGTGGATGAATGTTACCTGATGTTCGCTGCTGATCAGATAGTAGAGTTTGATAAAAAACTGATCCCGACAGGGAAATTACTGCCATACAATACTTTTTTGAAAGAACGGAAAGTGGAAAATGTTGAATTGGATAATTCTTTTGTGTTAGCCAGGAAGTCTGTTCGGCCAAAGTGCACTTTTACCGATCAGGCAAAAAAGATAAAGCTTCAGGTTTATCCTTCCGAAAGTTATCCCATCATTCAGCTATACATTCCTCCGGATCGTAAGAGCATAGCTATTGAATCCCTGAGCGGCGCCCCGGATGCTTTTAATAACGGAATCGGACTGATATTACTGAAACCGCAGGAAGAAAAAGTATTCTCGGTCACTTACGAAGCGACTATAGGTTAACTGTAATCTGATCAGAAGGTTTGTTATTTCCTGTTCAGGATTGGTGTTAAATTCACTCAATCGTTTGACTTAATTTTATCTTTCTTTTCTTTGCCGTAGCTGTTTATATTTACGCCGGAATTGGATTTTCCATATTCAGTCACGCATCGTTTTTGTTTAAAATTATACACAGCATGTTCAAAAAAATTTACGCAGGTATTCTTTGCTTACCGGCTATCCTGACAGTACAAAGCATTTATGCACAATCAGTCGCTACTTCGGTGGAGGAAAAAGAGGGAATGAAAATCTTTTCGCTGTCTAATGACAAAGTTGTGCAACAAGTATTTATTCAAAACGACATGCTTGCAGGCGACATCCTGAAAGGGAAAGAAGAATGGTTGGAAAAATATCATAATGCAGGTTTCGGGGTAGCAACTGATGGTAATTTTTCGCTTAAAATGATGTGGAACGACTGGTCTGCGCCGGGCAGGGAGGTGAATGCCGATGTGGCCATATCATTTTCTAAGAGGGACTATCAATATCAATCTTACCGGTTTGTGGACAGGCAAGGGGGGGGTAAGGAGCTGGATCTGTTTTTTACTCCGTTTAACCGCCAGAATACCATTCAGCTAAAAGTGACCTATCAACTGCTGCCGGATAAGTTTTATTCCCGCAGGCAGATCGCTGTTCGTGATACGACCCGTTCGGGGAATTGGCTGGACTGTTTTTTTGCACGTGAAGGGGGTGTCTTTGCGGCAAATATGGAGGATGGAAATAATGTGACGAAAGTGAGAGGCTTAGGCAGCGCCAATTATTTTGTCGTGAACACCGGAACTGCAACCGGAAAGGGTGATAGCCGGATTGTTAAAAAAGGATCTTTTGGACAGCCCTGTGCTCTTGATTTCGCAAAAGGCGGTGTATTTTTTGGGGTGGAATATCCGGCAGCCACTACTGAGGCAACAGAGGCGAATGATCATCAGTTCCATGTAAACTGCCGGGAAATTATAGGCGCGGTTGTAAAAAATAATTGGGTAAACAGTCAGTGGATAGTGGAAGGCCTGGCTCCTGATCACTATGTGAGGAAATGGTTTTTTAATTATTTGCCGGATATCAAGTACACTTCAGACCGGCCTTATGCCTTATATAACAGTTGGTATGATTTACGTTCTCCCGCTTTTAAAGATGTGGCTCCGGAGCATATCATGAATGAAAAGAATATTATGACCATCATCAGGGAATTTAAAAAGAATATGATCGAACCTTATGGCATTCATCTGGATGCTTTTGTATTAGATGACGGATGGGACAAGCATCACAGTGACTGGGAGTTAAGAAAGTCCACTTTTCCGCATGGACTAAAGCCTGTTTCCGATGAATTAAAAACATTAAGCACCACTTTGGGAATCTGGTACGGGCCGACGGGTGGTTATTCTTTCAGGCAGGATCGTATTGACTGGATGCATGATCATGGTTATGAAGTGACCGGCAACGATATGATGTGCATCGCCGGTCAAAAATACAGCGCCTTATTTAAGGAACGTACTACCAGGATGGTGCGTCAGGACGGTGTGGGATATTTCAAATGGGATGGTATTCAATTCTCCTGCAGCGATCCTTCTCACGGACATCCTACGGGATATTACTCACGCCGTGCTATTTTAGATTCCGTCTTTTCAGACTGCGAAGCCGTCCGGGCTATTAATCCGGATGTGTATTTAAATATTACCTCCGGCACATGGCTGAGCCCCTGGTGGCTGGAACATGCTAATCAGATATGGATGCAGGGTTTTGATTATGGTTTTGCCGATATACCTTCTGTTAATCAGCGGGATGCTTCCATGACTTATAAAGATATTGTGCTGTATAATGACTTTCACAATTTAGATGACTGGTTCCCTGTTTCCAATTTAATGACTCACGGAATTATTAAAGGCGCTTTAAATGAAATCGGCGGTGCGGATGATCCTTTGAATAAGTTTACCGATGATGCCATGTTTTATTTCGGCAGAGGAGTGACGATGTATGAACTATATATTTCTCCTGACCTGTTGAATAAAGGTGAATGGAATGCCCTCAGTAAATCGCTGAAATGGGCTGAGAACAGATTTCCGGTACTGGATCATACCTTCATGACGGGGGGTAATCCGGCGAAAGGACAGGCCTACGGTTATGTCCATTATACCGGGAATAAAGGGATTATTGCGGTTCGTAATCCTGAAATAAAAAAGCAGGATATTCAAATTAAATTGAGCGCTTCGGAGGGCATGGATTGGGATGTAAACTCGTTGGTGTTGGAAAGGGTTTATCCCACGCATTGGATCTCTCCCGATCTGTATTCGGCAGGCGCCACCATTGACCTTCCATTGGAAGGATATGAAAGCGCCATTTATGAGGTCTATCCGCTTGATTCTGCTAAAAAACCATTGTTAGCAGGGGTTACTTTTGAAGTGAAATCAGCAGAAGGGAATCATACTGAAATCAATGTGCTGAAAGCGGGGAAAGAGGTGAAGCTTCTAAATCCCCGATTTGTAAATGCAGTGAGTATGGACGGAAGTAACCAACCACTCAATAATCTTTCTATCAGTAACAGAGACAATGAGAAAATATTGGACTCAAAACAATTATCATTGAATGGTTCCGCGATTAACAGTGAACTGGATTTCTCAAAAGATGTAATCACTCCCCGTTTTGTAGTTTTCCTGCATCCGGACAGCGCCTACCAGGGGAAACCTTTTCCTGAGGGGAAATTAGTGGTGGATGGCAGGGAAGTGAAGGCTACCAGACAGGAACAAAATGGCGTTTGGAGTGATTATTCTTTTATGCTTCCGGAGGATAAAAGTGCAGGCAAACATACTTTTCAATTTATAATAAGCCCGAATTCCAAGGTGACGAACTGGAGCGGGAAGGCAGATGTGTGGCTGATCACTCAGCAGAGACAGGACGTGCAGTCTGTCCGCATTACTACTAAAGAAAGCATTAAACGGATTCCCATGCCGCCAAGCCCTTTTTATAATCATGCGATTAAAAAGGTAATGGAATTAGGTAACGGGAATATTAGTTTATAAACTATTGGATGTAGGTCATAGAAATAGCCTGCCTATATTTAAGCGCAGGCTATTTTTGTGTTACATTCCTATCCTCCGCAGCCCATCCTTATTTTAACAAAATCTTTTCATTCCTTTCCTTACTTTCATTATATGATTGCGGGAAAAATACACAGGAACAATCCGGCCCATATTCTGCAGCTTATGGTGTTGCTTTGTATTATCTTTCCTTCTGCCGCCAGGTCACAGGTGGTTATTACCGGTACGGTACGGGATGCGGCTTCTCATCTGCCCCTATATTTAACTACCGTATTGGATAAAAGATCGGGTGAGATAATATTAGCAGATTCCACCGGTTATTATTATATAAACGCCAGGAGCGGCGACACGCTCACTTACAGCTTTTTGGGGTATTATACCAGGACTTACGTTGTCCCTTCGGGGCTTCTGCGCATTATCCATGATGTGGAACTGATCTCAAGAAGTCATACGCTGACAGAGGTGGAGATAAAAGCATTAACACCTTATCAGAGGGATTCGCTGGACCGCCTGGAAACTTTTAAGCACTATTTAGATCAGTCTGCTACGCGCATGGTTGATCTTAAATCGCATAGCGTTTATGATGTTCCTAATCCGAATTATAATGATGCTTTCGGAATATCATTGAATCCGTTCACCTTTTTTTCCAGGAAGGATAGAGAGAAAAGACATTTTGGTAAAATGTTCCCTAAATTCGAACAAGAA
Organism: Chitinophagaceae bacterium; assembly: GCA_004322015.1. Lineage (GTDB taxonomy): Bacteria > Bacteroidota > Bacteroidia > Chitinophagales > Chitinophagaceae > FW021-bin31. The sequence goes on along the minus strand of SCQT01000205.1, from coordinate 16,838 downwards.
GCTTTTATCAATTCACGATACACTCCGGGATTGGTACGTCAGCTTACAGGATTAACCGGAGATTCATTGGCTTTATTTCTATACAAATTCCGCCCTTCTTATCAATTTACACGAATTTCATCAGATCTGGTCTTCTGGTCGTGGATAAAAATTCAATACCATTCATGGATAAAGCCAAAATAAGATAATAATGGGTTAAAATCCTATTATAATTTACTCTGAAATATTGCGAACTTTGCCCGCAATTTATAAAAATCATATTAATAATGAAGAAATACCTGCAGATCCATTCGGATGATAATATCCTGGTGGCGCTTACCGATTTGAGCAAAGGAGAAGAGATCAGCTATAAAGGAGAGCAGTTCCCATTAACTGACAATATTCGTCAAAAGCATAAATTCGCCATTAAACCTTTTGAGAGTGGCGATAAAATTATCATGTATGGGGTATTGGTGGGTAAGGCCGCCAAAGCTATTCCCAAAGGCGGTTCAATTTCCACTGAAAATGTGAAGCATGCATCGGGATCTTTTGACGGACGGACGAAAGAATTTCACTGGCAGGCTCCTGATGTCAGCAAATGGAAAAATACAACTTTTATGGGTTATCATCGCAGTGACGGTCAGGTGGGGACCCGTAATTTCTGGCTGGTGATTCCCATGGTCTTTTGTGAAAACAGGAATGTCAATGTGATGAAAGAGGCTATGCTGAAAGAGTTAGGCTATGCTCAACCTGAAGTTTACCGGAATGCGGTGAAGGAGTTGGTGGAAGCCTATAAAAGCGGTGATAATGAATACCTGATCCGCTCTTTGGAAACACCGGAGAAAACGGCTGTGGAACCTCAGCGTCGCATATTTGAAAATATAGACGGGATCAAGTTTTTATTACATGAAGGCGGATGCGGATGCTCGAGGGAAGATTCCGATAACTTGTGTGCGTTATTGGCGGGTTACTGCAATAATCCCAATGTCGTCGGTATTACGATCTTGAGCTTAGGTTGCCAGCATGCACAGGTTTCCATATTACAGGAAGAGATAAAAAAGAGAAATCCCGATTTTGATAAGCCGTTCCTGGTCTTTGAACAACAGAAATGGCATAGTGAATACAAAATGCTTACACAGGCAATGCGTAAAACATTCCTGGGAATGATGGAGGTTAATCAATTAAAGCGCAGGCCTGCACCGTTAAGCAAATTAATGGTAGGTGTAAAGTGCGGCGGCTCGGATGGCTTCAGCGGCATATCTGCGAATCCTGCGGTGGGGCATTTTGCCGATCTGCTGGTGGCATTAGGAGGCAAAATAGTGCTGGCGGAGTTTCCTGAATTATGCGGGGTGGAGCAGGAGCTGATTGATCGCAGTGTAAGTGATGAAGTGGCAGACAGATTTGGCAAACTGATGCGTGAATATGCAAAACGAGCTGATGCGGTGGGTGCGGATTTTTCCATGAATCCTTCCCCTGGGAATGTTCGTGACGGATTGATCACGGATGCCATGAAATCTGCAGGCGCTGCGCGAAAGGGAGGAACTTCTCCGGTAGTGGGCGCTTTAGGATATCCGGAATATGCCACTCAACCGGGGTTGAATTTACTTTGCACACCGGGTAATGATGTCGAAGCTACTACCGGAATGGCGGGCGCAGGCTGTACTGTGCAATTGTTCACTACGGGATTAGGAACACCAACCGGAAACCCGGTTTCAACAGTGGTCAAAATTGCCACCAATTCCGAACTGGCACGCCGCATGCCGGATATTATAGATATTAACGCCGGCACTATCATCACCGGAAATAAGACTGTGGAAGAAGTGGGAGAGGAGATACTGGAATATGTGATCCATCTTGCTAACGGCGAGTTTGATACCAAAGCGACACAATTAGGACAGGATGATTTTATTCCCTGGAAAAAAGGGATTTCATTGTAAATTTTTTGATGTTTGATTCAAAATGTTTTCTATCATAAGGATTACTTCCTTTGTTTGAATCCACTCCATACAGGCATGATCGCCACGCCAGCAGGATTTGTTGCCATACACGGAGCAGGGGCGGCAGCTTAATTTTTCATGAGGTATCTGGACAATATATTTTTCATTTCCATTCAGGGGACCAAAGCCTGCATAGGGATGGGTAGCGCCCCAGATTGACACCACAGGGATGCCGCTCAGCCATGCCAGGTGCATATTGGCGCTGTCCATACTGATCATGACGTTCAACAGGCTGATCAAACCAAGTTCCTGCTGTAAAGTCAATACTCCCGCTACGATAACAGTATTGGAAAACCTTTTAAAACTGTTTAATTGGTTGATCTCATCGGCCCCCCCTCCAAATAAAAATATTTTCAATCCCTTTTTACTGAAGTGTTCGATTACCTGCTCCATTTTCTGCAATGACCACATTTTTTCAGGATGCTTGCTGAAAGGAGCTATGCCGATCCATTTCGTATTCCTGGGAAGCAGATTATTTTGTTGCAAAAACCGGCCGGGTACTTCCGTGCCGTTGAACCAGTTTTTATTCAGCAATAATTTTACCGGATATCCTGCCTTTTCAAATACATCCGCATATCGCCGGGTAGTATGTTTTAATTGTTTGAATACTTTATTCTTCCTGGCTGTCAGTTGCCTTTTCTCTTTACGCCCCTTATCTATGCTGAAAACCCGGATACCTGTCATCCTGAAATAGAAGGATAAAATGCGGCTCCTTAATACACTATGCAAATCAACCACAGTATGAATTTTCCGGTGTCTTTTTAATTCGAGGAACAGCCTGAAAAGTCCGGGGAGGCCTTTATGTTTTCCTCTGACTTCCGCTACAACTACTTCGAGTCTTTCGACATTTTCAAAAAAGGGAGTGAATTGTTGACGTGTGACCAGCGTAATATGGAGGTCAGGATATATTTCCAAAACAGTACGGATCACCGGCAGCGTTAAAGCCACATCGCCCATCGCAGACAAACGAATGACCAGCAGGTTCATGTTTTATTCTTTGAAGCGTACAGCACAGGATTCAGTGCAGGATCGTTATACATTTTCATCTGGCGATATACTTTCATGATCCTTTTACCGGCAGCTATGTCTTCCATTAATTCATCAATTGCTTGTATCAAATCCTTTTTTTGGGTCTCTAATATTTCCAGCTTACCGGTACATTTGTTACGATGTGCTTCGCTTACCCCTTTTCTTTCAGTCTGCAGGCGCATGTGGTATATCTTTAAAGCAAGGATGGACAAGCGGTCTAATGCCCAGGCGATGCTTTCGGTGTTGATACGGGCATTTTTTCCAGGTATGATCTGATGATATTTTTTGAGAAAGACATCGTCCATTTTCTCCACTATATCTGTTCTGTGCTGATTGCTCTTATCAATACGTTGTTTTAGTTGCAAGGCTTGTTCGGGGACAATTTCAGGATCCCGGATCAGGTCTTCTAAATCCCATTGTATATTATCAATATGATTTTTATGATAGAGCAAATATTCCAATGTGCCTTCATGGTATGGATTCTTAAGCGGATGGTCAATACGTTCCCATACAGGATGGATTTGATGATAATCAGTAATACACCCGGTATAGATGACATAAAAATGTGAACTGTCATTCATGATTGGAACTTTTACGGGAGGATTCAGCATTAAACCTTTTGATTATTCATCATTGCGAATTGCGTTACATGGTCATGCAAGCCAGGCGTTCTTTGAATAATTCCTCCCCCGATCACATCATCTCCTTCATAAAAAACTGCCGACTGCCCCGGGGCCACTCCTTTAGCAGCTTCGTAAAAATCTACCCGAAGCTCATCTCCGTCGTGTGAAAGATGGCTCAGCGTTCCTTTATCCTTATACCTGATCTTGGTAACGGCCTCCATTTCTTCGGGGATCTGCTCATATTTTTGCAGATTTAATTTCCCGACCCACATTTGTTTTTTATCCAGGTCTTTTTCATCTCCCAGCACAACAGTATTGGTCTCCGGAATAATTTCAATGACAAAAACGGGCTTGCCTAAAGCAATTCCCAATCCTTTCCGCTGACCGACCGTATAAAAGGGATATCCGTTATGTTTACCTACTACCGTTCCGTTCACCCAGACAAAATTACCACCGGCCACTTTTTCTTCTAATCCGGCTACTTTATGTTTCAGGAATCCGCGATAATCATTATCCGGCACAAAACAGATCTCATAGCTTTCACTTTTCTTTGCCAGCTCAGGATAACCGTAATCCAGGGCCATCTGGCGTATTTCCGTTTTCCGGTATTTTGCCAAAGGTAGAATAGTTCTCGACAAACATTCCTGTCGTACCCCCCACAATACATAGCTTTGATCTTTAGTCTCATCCATTCCTTTGGAAACAATATAACGTCCGTTTTCTTTGCGGATATTAGCATAATGTCCTGTTGCGATATAATCGCATCCTAATCCGTCCGCGCGTTTCAGTAAAGCTTCCCATTTAATGTGAGTATTACACAGCACGCAAGGATTGGGAGTACGCCCAGCCAGATATTCATCCACAAAATTGTCAATCACAAAGTTGCCGAACTCGTCCCGTAAATCCAATACAAAGTGTGGAAACCCATGCTCCACGGCTGCGGCACGTGCATCATTGAACGAATCCAGATTACAGCAGCCTGTTTCTTTCTTTCTGCTCCCCGATGTTGAATAATCCCAGGTTTTCATGGTAATTCCAATCACTTCATAACCTTCGTCGTTCAGCATCAGTGCAGTAACGGTACTGTCAATACCGCCGCTCATAGCTACCAGCACTTTTCCCTTCTTACTCATGATAAAAAATTTTTGCAAAATTACGTAAAATGACCGTCAATATTCCGACAGAGTAAAGTTGTGGAGGTACCGGCCTCTGAAATTGCCGTCCCTACCTCCGAATTTAAAATACAGCCCGGGAAACGGGAAAGACATCAGCCTTGAAACGGATAAAGATTTTACCGTTATATTGCAGTCTTAAATAATGGAGAAATACGCATGGATTTTACAAATTTTCAATTACCTTATAAAGCGGACGAGCGTTTTAAAAAAAAGATAGCTTATTTTTCTATGGAATATGCTATTCATCAACCTTTAAAAATTTACAGCGGAGGTCTTGGCTTTTTATCCGGATCCCATTTACGCAGCGCTTATGAATTAAAGCAAAATCTTATTGGTATCGGCATCTTATGGAAGGAAGGGTACTATGACCAGGAACGAAATAATGACCAGTCGCTACGTGTGTCATGGATAGAAAAAAATTGCTATTTCCTGGAAGATACCGGCCTTCTTTTTCAAATCACTATTCATGATAATCCGGTATGGGTAAGGACTTATTATTTGAACCCCGAGACTTTTAAAACAGCCCCTTTATTTTTGTTGTCAACTGATCTTCCTGAAAATGATTATCTTTCACGTACTATCTGCCACAGGTTATATGATGACAACGTTGCCACTAAACTCGCTCAGTTTATGCTGCTTGGGATTGGGGGTGCTACCCTGGTGGATCAATTAAATTTCCAGCCGGATCTTTATCACCTGAATGAAGCGCATGCTGTCAGCGCCGCTTTTTATCTGTACAAAAAATACGGTAATACTGAAGAGGTAAAGAAAAGGATGGTATTTACCACGCACACTCCCGAAGAGGCAGGTAATGAAAAGCATGACATGGGCTTATGTCAGGAGATGAGTTATTTTTACGGAATCCCTGTAGAGACGATCCGGGAGATCAGTGGTAATACGGAAGATAAATTCAATCATTCTTTAGCAGCGCTTCACTTGTCTCATTTAGCTAATGGCGTCAGCCAACTGCATGGAGAGGTTAGCAGACAGATATGGGGAAAGTATGAACATATTTGTGAGATAAAAGCGATCACCAATGCACAGAATTGGCGATATTGGGCTGATAAACCCTTGTACCGGGCAATGTTGGACCGGGATGATCAGTGGTTAGATGACCGCAAAAAATATTTGAAAAGGCGCACCATGGAAATTGTAGCGGATCAGACAGGGAAAGTGATGGATCCGGATGTGCTGACGATCGTTTGGGCGCGCAGGTTTGCGGCTTACAAACGAGCGGATCTGCTTACGCGTGATCATGAAAGATTTGATGCATTCCTGCGTAATACACGGTATCCCGTTCAGATGATCTGGGCAGGCAAACCTTATCCGACGGATTACCAGGCTATTGCCCGTTTTAATTCTTTAGTGCATCTGAGTAAAGGATATAAAAACATGGCAGTGCTTACAGGCTATGAACTGACTTTGAGCAAACGTTTAAAACAGGCGGCTGATGTCTGGCTGAATACGCCTCGTGTGCCCAGAGAAGCCAGCGGTACCAGTGGTATGACGGCGGCCATGAACGGCGCAGTCAATCTGAGCACCAATGACGGATGGATAAGGGAATTTGTGGATTATGGCAATAACGGATTCATTATACCCACGCCGGATTATATTCATTTATCCATAGAAGGACAGGACCAGCAGGACCTGGATAACTTTTTCAGCGTACTCGAAAATGAGATCCTGCCTATGTATTACCAACATTATGATACCTGGCGGCAAATCATTAAGAATGGTATGCGCGAAGTGCAGTTGAGATTTGACAGTAACCGGATGGCTGAAGAATATTATGAGATTTTATATAAATGATATATCGTGAAAGGCATGTTATCATTACCTGTTTGGTAATAATTTGCAATCGTTTGCAAATTCAATGGTTTTATTATACCTTGTGCGCAAAATCATTTATCCGATGGTACATTCATTAAAAGTAAAAGGTATTGTAATTTCCTTAGGTCTTCTGCTACCGGGATTTTGGGTAATGGGACAACAAAAGAAGGAGAATATTTATCACAAAGGCTGGACAGACCTGAACAAGAACGGTAAAGAGGATATTTACGAAAATCCGAATGAACCCGTTGCCAAACGGGTACAGAACCTGCTCAGCCAGATGAATCTGACAGAGAAAGCCTGCCAGCTCACCACGCTTTACGGGTATCATGCCGTCTTAAAGGATCCTTTACCTACTCCCGAATGGAAACATGAAATATGGAGTAACGGTATTGCCAATATAGACGAACAATTGACCGGATGGCGTAACGATATGGAATATGCGTTGCCTTACTCCAAGCATGCCGAAGAAATCAATGAGATCCAGAAATTTTTTATTGAAGATACCAGGTTAGGTATTCCGGTGGACTTTACCAATGAGGGTATTGCGGGATTAAAAGCGGCGAAGGCAACTTCTTTTCCCCGGGAAATAGGGCAGGGATGTACTTTTGATAAGCCATTAATTCATGCCATCGGAGTAGTGGAAGGGAAAGAAGCCAGGGCGTTGGGATTCACCAATGTATATGCGCCCGAAATGGATGTGGCTACTGACGCACGCTGGGGAAGAGTAGAATCCTGTTACAGTTCTTCGCCTTATTTAAACGGACAATTAGGCGATGCGATGGTGGAAGGCATGCAATTGCAGGGTATTGCCTCCACCCTCAAGCATTTTGCCGTTTACAGTATTCCCATCGGTGGACGGGACGGAGGGGTGCGTACCCATCCAATGGTGGCGCCGCGTGAAATGAGAGAAATATATTTAGAGCCTTTCCGTGAGGTATTCGAGACGGCGCACCCGATGGGTGTAATGGCTTCTTACAATGATTATGATGGTGTTCCCGTGATTGCCAGCAAATGGTTTATGGATACCCTGTTAAGGAAGACGTACGGCTTTAACGGTTACGTAGTATCGGACAGCCGCGCTGTGGAATATGTTTGGGAAAAGCATCATGTAGCTCCCGATTATGAAGATGCCATACGTCAATGCCTGGAAGCGGGGCTGAATGTGCGTACGGATTTTACCAAAGCTACTGATTATATTGATCCTTTGATAGATGCTGTCAGGAAAGGAAAGATTCCCATGAGTGTGATCAATAAAAGAGTAGCTGAAGTATTAAGTGTAAAATTCAGGCTCGGATTATTTGATCATCCTTATGTGAAAGATCCTGCTGCAGCCAATTCCATAGTTCATGATAAAACAAGCCAGGAGTTATCACTTCGCGCTGCGGAGGAATCTATCGTACTGTTAAAGAATGAGAGTCTGCCGGGGCAGGAAAATAAACTGCTTCCTCTAAATCCTTCTGACATAAAAACTGTTGCAGTGATAGGGCCAAATGCTGATGAGATCAAAAGTATGCGTTCCGGTTATGGCCCGGCAGATTTTGATGTGGTAACAACTTACCAGGGTATTAAAAATGCGCTTCCTGGCGCCCGCGTGTTGTATGCCGAAGGTATTCAGCATGTAGATCCACACTTCCCGGAAAGCGATGTGGAAAATTTTCCCCTGACGGATGAAGAAAAAAATTCTATTGATTCTGCCGTCAATATTGCCAAACAATCGGATGTGGTAGTGATGGTTTTAGGAGATAATAATAAGACCGTCGGGGAAAGCCACAGCCGTGTGAGCCTGGATCTGCCCGGTCATCAGACGGAATTGTTGCAGGCTGTGGCTGCTACAGGCAAGCCTGTGGTGTTGGTATTGATCAACGGGAGACCGCTCTCGATTAACTGGGCGGCACAGCATATTCCGGCCATTGTAGAGGCCTGGTATCCGGGAGAAACTACCGGGACTGCCATCGCTGATGTGTTATTTGGAAAATACAACCCCGGTGGGAAATTAGCCCAGCCGGTTCCCAAATCCGCCGGGCAGGAGATTCTTACTTTCCCGTATGACCCCGGTGATGAAGGCAGCGGCAGGGCCAGGGTGACAGGTTTTTTATATCCGTTTGGTTACGGGCTCAGCTACACTACTTTCAAATATTCAGACCTGAAGATAACCCCATCAGATCCTAAAGCAGGCAAAGACATTACCGTATCTTTTTCAGTTACCAATACAGGCAATGTGAAAGGCGATGCAGTACCCCAATTATATACCCATCAGGAAACGAGTGATGTCATCACCTATGTAAAAAAATTGCGAGGGTTTGAAAGAATTACGCTTAACCCCGGAGAAACAAAGAACGTCACATTTACTATTACACCGCGGGATCTGAGCATTTATGATAAGGAAATGAAATTCAGGGAAGAGCCGGGAACCTATATCGCAGAGATTGGCAGTTCATCGGAGGATATCGAATTGCAGCAGAAGTTTGAAGTGAAATAGCGCAATCCAATTATCCGGCATACAGGATGGATATTCATTTTATTTTTTCAGCCATTTTTTCACTCCATTCAACCTGATTTCCTTTGAGGATAGATTTTCTAAAAATCACCAACAAGATAATAATGGAAACACACAGGATCAAATAACTATAAGCCAGCGTTCGCTGCCCCGGATTGGGAAGTAAAGTCAATAAAACGGATATGGTGATAGAAAGTACAATATAGGATCCGCCGCTGGTGATACCGCCGGCCGTAGCAGCGTTTTTAGGGAATCTTATCAGGCAGTGAGTAAAGAAAAGGTTATAAAGAATACCTTCTATTAAATGAATGACGACTACAAAAATCATCAATAAAAATATGCTGTCCAGAGAATCAGACAAGCTGAGCATTATAAGGATGATCATACATTGAATTAAAGAGAAAGCGATGGCTTTTTTTAATAAGTGAGAAATGCCTAAGAATCTCCCGATAATTCCTCCCGAGAAAAGTGCAATTCCTGAAAATAATGCGCAATAGCCGGTAATTACCGGGGAAAGATGGAATATTTTTTCAACAATGAAAGGAATGGCCATGTTAAAGGACATCACCAGGCAGAAGCTCAACCCGAGGATCACTACACCGATACTGAAATCCCTTGTATTCATAAGTTTTAAATAAATCTTTGTAACGGGCTTCAGGTGAAAACGGACGCGATATCTGAGCGATTCGCCGCTGTATCTCAGCTCTGCCATCAGCAAGATGGCCGCATAAGCAGCCAGGAAATAAAAACAGGAAGTCCACCCGAAATGGACTTGCAGATAACCGCCCAGGTATGGAGCAATGATGGGTGCTGTGCCCCATACAATTGTTAATAAGGCGGTATAGCTCTGCTGCTGTTTACCTGTATAGGCATCTACAAAAAAAGTTCTTTTTCCGACAGCAATGAAAGAAACGCAAAGGCCCTGAAGAATGCGACCGGCATCTACTACCAGTATATTCCGGGTCAATATGATCAGAATATTGGAGAGAATGAATAATATCAACGCAATGATAACGGGCCTGTAGCGACCGAAACTATCCATCAAACTGCCTGCAAAGAACTGACCTATTCCATAGCTGATGAGGAAAACCGATAAGGTCAGTTGAATCTGAGCGGGTGTAGCGTGGAAAACCCGGACCATTTGGGGGAAAGAAGGCAGGTATAAGTCAGTAGCAAACCCCGATAAGGGAACTAACGCAAAAGCTGCTATAGAAGCGGCCCTGCGATTAGACATATTAATATGTTTCATCTAAAAAGTTGGTAATCGCAATAATGATACGATCGGTAAAATTAAATGAAATAAAGAAATCGGCTGAAGTAATTGCAATCTATGAAGGATCAACGAGTGAGATTTATTAGTTTACTCTTTTTGGTTTAAATCTTGATGAAAGCACTTTGGATTACCTTTCCTATTTTTGCACCACGCGTAAAATACCTGAACAGATAGTCTATGGTTGATCATAAATATGCCTGGGTACGTATTGCTGATGTGGAAAATATACCTGTGGGGGAAAATGAAGTCAGAGAAATTTCGGCCGGCCATAAAAAAATATGTCTTGCGCGCCGGGATGGCAAGCTGTATGCTTTTGCGCATAAGTGCCCTCATGCAGGAGGGTATCTTTCAGAGGGACACATAGATAATTTTGGAAATATAGTATGCCCTGTTCATCGTTATAAGTACAATATAAAGAACGGATATAACAGCAGCGGGGAAGGGTATTATCTAATCACTTATCCTGTGGAAGAGCGTGAGGATGGCATTTATATTGGTTTTGCACAAAGCGGCTGGTTGAACTTGTTCAGGAAATAATTTGAATTTTGTCGGGCTGAAGGATGACATTTTTAATAAATTAAAATCACATATACATGCAAGGCTATAAATACTTTCCCTTTTTTCTGCTTATTTTCATTTCTTTCAAAGCCTTCCCCCAGCAATCTTTATATGTCCCTGCAAACATACAGAAGGCCTATGAAAAAGGTACACGAAACTCTGACGGCCTGCCGGGGCCAAATTACTGGCAGAACACTGCCAATTATGATATAAACGTAAACTTTAGTCCAGAAACCAGATTGATTTCCGGTACAGAGTCTATTGATTATACAAATAACAGTCCGGATACTTTAAAAACAATATGGTTTAAAGTGGATATGAATCTGTATAAAAAAGGAAATGCCAGGAATTCCATGATACAACCGGAGGATTTGTCTGCCGGTATCCAGATTTCCAGGCTGATTATAGATGATGTGGAAGAAGATCCCGGAAGTGTATTTATCCATGGCACGAATATGATCGCCAGGATAAAGCCTTTAATGCCGCATCAGCATATTCATTTTGATATTGACTGGTCTTATGTGCTGAATAAAACCTCCCACGTCCGGACAGGGGAAGTAGAAAAGGGTGCTTATTTTATTGCTTATTTCTTTCCACGCATAGCGGTTTATGACGATATTGATGGCTGGAATCGCTTTCCTTACAATGGTGAGCAGGAGTTTTACAATGATTTCTGTAATTTTAATGTACACATATCTGTACCTAAGAATTACGTGGTATGGGCCACGGGAGATTTAAATAATGCAAATGCTGTCCTGTCAGCTAAATATACACAAAGGATAAGCAATGCGGAACGGCAGGATGGGATTATCAACATCATTGATACGAACGATCTAAAAGAAGGTGGAATTACTACGGATCATTCTGTCAATATCTGGCATTTTACTGCCGATGATGTCACTGAATTTGTCTTTGCTACAAGCGACCATTATGTTTGGAAGTCCACAAGCTTAATGGTAGATCCGAAAACAGGAAGGAGGACAAGAGTGGATGCTGTTTTTGATCCTAAACATAAAGATTATGAAGAGGTTATTGATTTTGCCAGAAAGACTGTAGAGGCAATGAGCTACACTTTCCCGGCGTGGCCTTATCCTTATCCGCATGAGACTGTATTTGACGGATTGGACCAGATGGAATATCCGATGATGGTAAACGATAATCCCCTGGCAAGCCGAAGCGAAACTATCGAGCTGACCGATCATGAGATCTTTCATACTATGTTTCCTTTTTATATGGGAACCAATGAAACTAAATACGCCTGGATGGATGAAGGCTGGGCCACGATAGGAGAGTGGCTTATTTCTCCTCTGATTGATGATACTTTAACAGATCGTTATGGCATGGCGGCTTATGATCTTGCAGCAGGAAACGAAAATGATATTCCTGTCATGGCAGTCAGCACTAACCAATATGGCGAAAGCTATTACCTGAATTCTTATCCTAAGCCTGCGATGGGTTATTTGTATGTAAAAGATATGTTAGGTGATTCACTATTTACCAAAGCGCTACATCATTATATCTCGCTATGGCATGGTAAGCATCCTATGCCTTTGGACTTTTTCAACTGTATGAATGCGGGTTCGGGAAAGAATCTGAACTGGTTTTGGCAGAAATGGTTTTACGATAACGGCTATCCTAATCTGGCAATTGATAAAGTTTCCAAGCATGGGAAAAATTATACGGTTTTGGTTGGATCCAAAGGAAACAAGCCAACGCCTGTTGACCTGACTTTTACTTTTGATGACGGGGCCATACAAAAGCTTCATCGCAGCATAGCCGTATGGGAGAAAGGAAATAAAACAGTTGAGCTGACTCTCAGATCAGATAAGAGACTGAAGGAAGTGAAGCTGGGCAGCACTTATGACGCAGATATCCAACCTGCTAATAATATCTATATCATGAAGTAGCCTGCGGATGAATTAAATAATTCGTTTCATTACTGTTAGATCTGCCAGGACTGACGGGTACTGCTAACCCTCTTTAAAATTAACACGTTATCAGGTTACCTTTTGCTTGGTAACCGAATAGGTAACCGAGATTTACCGTCTAAAAAATAAATTTTATATTCCTATGGCAACATTGATGGGGGTGCGATCCTACATGTTAATAGGATTCTTTTAAATATTTTTTTGCATATTCTTTAGCCGTCATTCCTGTGATAAATTTAAATTGCCTATTAAAATGGGAAATATTGTTATAACCTGTGTGATAACAAATTTCTGTAATGGTCATATTGCTATTTATAAGTAATTTACTTGCGTTCAGTATCCTGATTTCATTCAGGAATTGAGAGAGGGTTTTGTGTGTTTTTGCTTTAAAATAGCGGCAAAAGGAAGCCTCTGTTAGATGAACCAATGATGCAATCTCTCTAATATTTATTTCTTCCATATAATGTTGCATCACATAATTCATCACTAAATTGATACGTTCAGTGTCTGCAACATTAACAGAATTCGTATATCCAGGGCTTGAAAGAAGGTCAAAGTCCTCAGTATTCGCAATAGCATCTAATGTTGTAAGGAAAAGGGAAAGTCGCTTAAAATCAGAAGAGCGAACTATTTCCTTAATTAAGGAGGCTATTCTATCATGGTCTATGCCATCATGGATAAATACTCCCTGCTGGCCACGTAAAAATAGTTTTTTAATGTGCGACAATTCGGGGAGATTAAAAAAGCCCTTTGTAAGTGCATCTTCCCGAAAATGAATAACATATACGTCCACAAAAAGATCACTATTGCCTTGATAAAAGTCTCCATCATTCCTCCAAAGATGTGGTAGGCTAGGACTAATAAACATTAAATCACCGTCTGAAAAACGGCCGATGTGGCTTCCCATGAACCGGGTACCAAAACTTTTTTCTACAAGGATAATCTCAAATTCAGGATGATAATGCCACGGGTAATCCATGAATGGTGTTATCTCCCTTTTCACTGTAATAGAAGAAGAAGGCAAAGAAGGTACTTTCTCAAGTTTAGGTAGCATGGTTCACTTTTTTGATATTTCAATATTCTTTGTCTGATACTTTGGATTTATAAGTTAAATTTCCGGCGATAAGATAATAATTGTCTTTTCAATCCGTAGAAAAGGTATATATGATTTTTTGATCATAATCCGTTACTTCTCATTATAAAATTAGAACAATATTTCATATCATACAAGCCATAAATTTCCAAGCGCCTTAAAAATCTTTGAAACAGAGGGTACCAATTGATCGAGCTAATCTAATAATTTTCGTCAATGTGCAGCCCGCTATTCATTTCCGCCAGGATATAGTGTTTTATTTTGCAAGGGTAAGATTCCAGATACTGAATCGTTACTTTTTCATAAAAGCAGGCACTTGTCCGAAAGCGGTTTACATGAATATTCAATTCCTCCAACCCTGACAAAGTCTGTTTCATTATCTATAGTTGACAGTAGCTTTCTGGTGTGCTGCCTCTCCTGTTTTCCATATAGACCAGTAAATTGTTGATGCTACAGATGACAGAATAATAACCTTCCCTATATTTATATATGATACCATGATCCTACCTGGTATTTTCTAAGACCTGTTTGATAGTCAGATATGCCCATCATAATCCAAGGTTTATTTTCTTTTACCAGATTTAAGTAGTTTATCTTGTTTATATAAGTCCTGCAATAATCTGTTAAATGCATTTTTAATTAAATTATGATGAACGCCTTGTTTGGTGGTGATGATTTCAGTAATCTATTTTGATTCCCATCTGGTACTTCCCATTATATCAGCCGAACAAATATTCAGGGTAGGAGGATCTTGCATTTGTTCCCACATGCTGTTATTACCGTCCAATACCTCTCAGCCACAGGCATATAGAAAAAGTAAATGCCTGATAATGTTGCTATAGCTGAGTGAACCGGGATACTATCGGAGCGCAAATGTTTCTCTATCAAAGCACTAAAGTCAAAGGTTTTGTAATCAGCAGGCCCCAGAAAGTTGAGCGTACCAAAAGACTGAAAGTATGAAGATTTTGTACGAACTTGTATCTCCATGTTTTTGACACGTGCAAGTTCACCCAAACAGTTGGATTCATCAAGAGATTCTTTTCCGCGCTATGTGCAGATCTGAGGCTCTTTTCTTTTAGCGTTTGCGAAATTGGGTACAAATTACAAAACACAAATTACATTTTAATTCATGCAAACTGAGTATCAATACAGGGAAATAGAGTTGTTTTTGGAAACCATTTAAATAAGCAATTTTGCATTTCTTGAAAAGTGGAACTAATAAATGAAATACCAAATTTAGACCTTTCAGCCTCTTTTAATCTTAAGGACAGAGATAATATGACAAGTTTTTCTAACTATAAAAAGCAAGTTCCTAAGAAATTTTATATTTTTAGAATTGTTCTTGTCGCCTCTGTTGGTGGATTTTTATTTGGATATGATGGGTCAGTTATCACAGGGGCCTTACCTTTTTTAACGGAATATTTTCATTTATCAGCTACTGGTCAGGGCGTTGCCGTAAGCAGTGCAGCCCTCGGCGCAATTGTTGGCCCCTTAGGCAGTCTCAAGTTTGCCGAACGAATTGGAAGACGCAAAACCATGATAGTTGCCGTCATTTGCTTTTCAGTATCTGCCATTGGAAATGCGTTATCAATAACGATTTGGGATTTCGCATTTTGGCGCTTTGTAACTGGTATTGGAGTTGGATTAGCCATGATCTCCTCTCCTATTTACATCGCCGAGTTATCCCCACCAAAGATAAGAGGTCAGATGGTAAATATGAATCAATTGTCGAATGTATTGGGGATTCTTCTTGCTGTAATAGCCAGCTATTTCTTTTCATTTAGTGGATGGGGATGGAGGTGGATGTTTGGATCTGAAGTAATCCCTTCGGTTCTTCTGGCGGTAGGGTTAATATTTATTCCTGAAAGCCCAATATGGTTATCCGTTCACGGACGTTTTAAAGAGGCTCTATATATTCTGACAAAAATAAATGGTGTTTCACAGGCCCAAAATGAATTGCATGCAATCAAAACGGAAATAGTTAAGGAGAGAGACACCTCAGCAGAGCTGCTACAACCCGGTTTCAAAAGGGCTTTAATTGTGGCCATTATATTGATGATCTTTTCTCAGATTAACGGAGTCAATATGATGCTAACATACGCTCCGACTATTTTAGCAGATGCAGGAATTAAAATGGGGACAAATGCTATTTTGAGTTCAATTCCTATATTTTTATTCATTTTCGTTTGTACTATTATTGCTTTCTACCTGATAAAACATTTTAGCAGACGAGGATTATTGATTACAAGTGTTCTATTCATGGCAGTTGGTCACGTAATAATGGCAATAAATTTACAAGAGCATTGGCCTCCTCTTTACACTCTAATCCCTATGTCCATTGGTGCGGGAGCATTTACATTAGGGTTGGCTCCTTTAAGTTGGGTTATTGTATCTGAAATTTTTCCTAACAGTGCTCGGGGGAAAGGATTGGCAATAGTTTGTTTCTTTTTATACTTATCTTCCTTTATAACCTCTCTGGCATTTCCGATCCTAACACATTGGTTTAATTCCAGATTTAATAATACTTCCGGAGTTTATTGGATATTCTTTTGTATCTGCATAGGTTGCCTTATATTCTCATATAAGATGATCCCGGAAACTAAAGGATTTACACTGGACCAAATTGGTGAATTTTGGAGAGCCCACAGTAGTGGTATTAGAAAGAATAGAGAAGGCATCCCTTTAGTAAAAAGATTTTGACCAATAGATAAATTATTAAAAATACCAATATAACAATGGTTCGGTAGTTTTTTAAAGGATAAGTAATTCACAATGTGTGGATAAAAAGGTGTTTAGCGGGTAAAAAATAAAGTTATCCCCAAGGAGGAGAAAGAGAAAAAAAGGCGGTAATAT
>SCQT01000018.1 GCA_004322015.1 Chitinophagaceae bacterium | reverse complement strand
GCTTTTAGCTAATTCTTCAAATAATTGTTTTTGTTTATCTGTCAGATTGGTAGGGATCTTTATTGAAAAAGTAACTATAAGATCGCCAAAATGCCCTTCCTCTTTATAAACCGGAAAGCCTTTCCCTTTTAACCGGATCTTAGTTCCGTTTTGCGTTTCAGGCTTTATGCGCACTTTCACTTGCCCGGATAAAGTTTCTATCGTCACCTCACCGCCTAATACTGCGGTATATAAATCCAGGTTTGCATCCATGTGCAGATCATTTCCGGATCTTTTGAAAGCCGGATCACTTTCGACAACAAATTTGATATATAAGTCGCCTGCAGGGCCTCCGTTCATACCTTCTCCTCCGTAACCTTTTATCTTAATTGTTTGCCCGTCTTCCACACCGGCCGGGATCGTGATGCGTATATTTTTTCCGTTCACGTTCAATGTTTGCTTGTGAGTCACATAAGCATCATGAAGACTGAGATGCAATTCCGCATTAAAATCCTGCCCTTTATATTTCGCATGCCGGCTATGCCCGCCTCTTTGTGCACCGCCAAACATGGAAGCAAAGAAATCGGAAAAGCTCCCCTCATCAAAATCACCTGTGTAAGTTTGCCAACCACCGGTATCATATTGCCCGCCTCCAAAGCCTGATTGTCCGGCAGACTGCCGCGCTTTTTCATAAGCTTCCGCGTGCTGCCAGTCTTTACCATACTGATCGTATTTTTTCCTTTTCTCCGGATCGCTCAATACTTCATTGGCTTCATTCAATTGCTGGAATTTTTTCTTGGCATCCGGATCATTCGGATTCAGATCAGGATGTAATTTCCGGGCTAATTTCCGGTATGCTTTTTTAATATCTTCCTGAGTGGCACTTTTTTCTACACCTAAGACCTTATAATAATCAATATAATCCATGAAGGAAATGTTTTTAATACCCAAAAATAGGAATAATGAAGAAAAAAGCGGAGAGGGGTTTCTGATTTTTTAGAACATCATCTCAAAAAGACCGTTATTTCTGCGATCATAACCGATGAGAACAATCCAACGCGAGCCAAAAGACCGACTGACTAATCGGCTTTATTAATGCTTAAAATGCCGCATGCCCGTAATCACCATGGCCATATTATGCTGCTGACAAAATGCAACAGAATCTTTATCCCGAACGGAGCCGCCGGGTTGAATCACCGCAGTAATGCCGGCTTCATGTGCTATGGTAACGCAATCATCGAAGGGGAAAAATGCGTCGCTTGCCATGACAGCACCCCGTAAGTCAAAATGAAATTGTCCGGCCTTTTCTATGGCATGCCGTAGTGCATCCACACGGGATGTTTGTCCGGCTCCTTTGCCCACTAACTGTTTATTTTTTACCAAAGCAATGGCATTCGATTTCAAATGCTTGCACACGATATTGGCAAATACCAGGTCTGCTTTTTCAGCTTCCGTAGAAGGCCGTGCAGATTCCGTCCATTCCGCATAATTCCCGTTATCGGTATTTTGAACAAGCACACCATTTATCACTCTTTTAAAAAGAGCATCTGTTGGCAATGGTTTTAATTGCTTCAATAA
Source organism: Chitinophagaceae bacterium (assembly GCA_004322015.1). Taxonomy (GTDB): domain Bacteria; phylum Bacteroidota; class Bacteroidia; order Chitinophagales; family Chitinophagaceae; genus FW021-bin31. Next base: position 3,645 of record SCQT01000018.1, on the reverse strand, counting down.
AATCCTGTTTTTCTTCTTAGAAAGAATTTCAATGGCTTCAGGAGAAAAATCTTGAGCTGCTAATATTTCAAAAAATATTTCGCTGACGGCTTCCGCAGTTTCTTTATCCACGACTGCATTGCACGCCAGCACGCCTCCGAAAGCGCTTTCACTATCTCCTGCCAGCGCAGCATCCCATGCCTCCTTTAATGTTTTCCTGGATGCAATACCGCAGGGGTTTGTATGTTTTATAACTGCGAATACCTTTTCATCATTCTCAAATTCCTGTACCAACCTGACTGCTGCATCCACGTCCACTAAATTATTATAGGAAAGGGTCTTGCCATGCAATTGTTCGAATATTTCATGGATCTTACCAAAGAAGGCGGCCTGTTGATGCGGATTTTCACCGTACCGTAAAGGATATTCAGGAGTAGCGGAACTCAAAAAATAATGTTTGGTTTCATTTTGAGTAAAATAATCGGCAATCGCCACATCATAATGCGCACATAACTCAAAGGCAAAAGAGGCAAAGCTTCTCCTTTCTTCCAAAGAAGTCTCGGCATTATTTTCTGTGAGTATCTTTTCCAGATCTCCGTATTGTTCTTTGGAAGAAATTACCAATACATCTTTATAATTTTTACCGGCAGCACGAATCAGTGATACGCCGCCGATATCTATTTTTTCGATGATTTCGGCCTCCCCCTGACCCCCTCCTGAGGAGGGGAAATGGTACTTCGCCACCGTTTCCTCAAAAGGATATAAATCCACAATCACTACATCTATTTCAGGGATTGCATATTGCTTTAATTGTTCGATATCCTGCGGGTTTTCGCGTCTCGCCAGAATACCGCCGAAAACTTTAGGATGCAATGTTTTTACACGGCCGCCTAAAATACTCGGATAATCCGTTAAACCCTCCACCGTTTTACAAGGGACACCCTGTCCTTCTATAAATTTTTGCGTACCTCCTGTGGAATAAATGGTGATACCGGATTGATGCAGTTGACTGACAATATTTTCCAAACCTTCTTTGTTAAAAACTGAAATAAGCGCTGACTGAATCTTTTTTCGCATGACGAATGATAATATATTTTTGAAAAATTGATTTATACTTAGTTGTAAAGTCCGAAGGACACAAGGTCTGTAGTCTTTTCACCATCCGAAACTCCAGATGACCATTCACTATTCAATGTCATTTAGATATCGAATTTTCTATTTCAATTTGATTTAAGAATACCAATTAACGCCTGCCTGTCCGGTAGGCAGCATTTAAGATTTTTGATCTGGTGTGCACTTTTGAATCCGATCTTTCGGATCAAAAATCGTTAATCTCAAATCTTAAATTCCTTAATTAAACGACGTTGATTCACTATTGACTCTCCATGCTATTCACCTAAAATCCTCAGCTCCTAACACAAAACGCCAAACCTACTCTATATCGGCCACCCAAGCTCCTTCTTCCTGCACCGAAAAACAGCGCAAATGTAGGCTATCACAGGCAGTTTTCCATTGTTTAGTTTTCCACAAGGGGTTAGAAGCGTCAAAAATGAGGAGTTTTGGAGAAAAAATATTCTTTATCCGTTGGAAATCAGGATCAGGGTTGTGTGAGAGCAGGACGTAATCCACAGGAAAGGAAATACGCTGATCTTCGAAACCATCATTCCCGTCAATTACAGCTATTTTCGTATTATAGTATTGAATAAATTGATTGACCTGTATAAGATTCCTGATAGTATCTTTTCCCTCCGAATGAAATAACATTCTTGCCGGTACCAGGGTATTTTGCATCACCGGGTTATTAGACAAAAGAGCTTTATCCCCTCTGAAGGTCACATTCTTCCCTTCCACAAAATCCATCGCCTGATACCCGGGAATATTATAAACAACCATTTTCTTTTGAAAGCGAGTCTGAATAAAATACGTCATTTTACTGATGCTGAAAAGAAAGAAAAACAGTAATGCCGTGAACAATGCCAGTTTATTTTTTTGAAAAAGCCAAACTGCCAGCGCCATGATGAAGAGGTAAATCAGCACTGTTTCAATGAGTGTATAGGAAACAGTCAGTCCGGAAAAGGACATACCGTTTATCGTTTCAATAATTCCATTCATTAAAGCAATGGCCCCCGAAAGAATGGTGCCTGCAAAAATAGCCACAGGCTTGAAAAAGGAAACAACCAATAAAAGGATCTCTCCATACAGGATAAAAGTGGCCAATGGAATAATCACCAGATTAGCCGCGAGAAACATGACCGGAAAACGATGAAAATAATAAATGGCGAGAGGAAAAGTAAGCAGTTCGGCGGCCATACTGACGGACATCATTTTCCAGAAATAATTCCATATTTTATTTTCGGAAATCCACAGAGAAAATACAGGTTTTTGAAAAATAACTATTCCCAATACTGCGAGGTAAGAAAGCTGAAACCCCACATTGAACAATAAAAACGGATTGTAACAGAGCAATAAGAAAGCAGAAGCGGCCAGCGTATTGTATATGTTTGTTTGCCTTTTGATCAAATATTTACCGGCCACAAGGAAGCTGAACATCACCGCCGCTCTCAATGCAGAGGGAGATGCGCCGGTGATCATGGCAAAACTCCATAAAGAAATGATCATGAGCACACCTTTCATCCAACGCAGGTACCCATCGTCTTTTAAAGGTTTTAAGATCAAAAGCAGGATTAGATATATCAAACCAAGATGTAACCCTGAAATAGCAATAATATGGACGACTCCCGCATTGGCATACGCCTGCACCAGATCTTTATCCAGATTATCACGATAACCTGCCAGTAAAGCTTCAGCAATTCCCAGTGAACGATCACTCAGTATATTTTCAGATAATGTCCTCAGACACCATGAGCGACAATTAAAAAAGAAATCCTGTAAAATATTTTTCCGGATCACAGAAGATTGTTCCCAAGAATCTTTCTTAAGAAAACCCTGATAAAAAATATTTTGTAAATGGGCATATCGCTCATAATCAAAAGCACCCGGATTGCCTGTATTGCGAATAGGTTGCAAAAGATCCTTCGTAAGAACAACATCACCGTATTGCAGTGGCCTGATACTGTCTGTTTTCTGAAAATACAAAATGGCTTTACCGGTTGTCTTTTGAATTTTATTTCCATGAATGACATAATGGATATCTGCCGTCGCTTTCCATGACGCCGGCCTTTCAGACAATGGTTCGTTGATCCCGGAGATCACCACGCTGCTGTCATTATTTAGATATATTCCCGCAAAATTTGAACGCCTGCCTGCATCATGGAAGATGGTCAGAAAAACACCGAGAATAAAAAGCAGTATAAAAAGGAAAGCGCTTTTTAGAGCAGGCCTCATCAGCCTGACCCTGACAATAATAATAAAAGCCACGAGTAGTCCAGAAAAAATCAGGAAAGAGGCCGACGGATACAAGATCATTTTGGGAGAAAGACCCCATGCAGTAATAATTCCTGTCATAAGAGGAATAAGGAGACGGATAAAAGGCGCCTGTTTCCAAAGGGCATATTCAACAAAGGGCATGAGCGAAAGTTACATAATTTATCACTATTGTCCGAGTAAAATAGGGGGAAAAATTGGGTGATTACGAAGAATCACCCAAAAAAGTTATGTTTGAGTTACCACACAAAAAACATAACTAAGATGGGCGAAGTTAAGAAT
>SCQT01000204.1 GCA_004322015.1 Chitinophagaceae bacterium | reverse complement strand
CCTAAAAAGCCAGGGGGTACTCCCCCCGATTTTGAAACAATGTATTTTTTGCCTAAAACACTTTCCTGCAAAGGAGTATAGGCTATAGTTGTATGATTTTACTCGGACAATAATGAAAAACTATGGTAATTTTCTTAAAAGATTACAGACCCAATATCAACGATATAAACTATGGGGAGTAAGTTATTATAAGGGAAATGAAGAAGGGCAATAGTCAATGGTAATGGGTGAATAATATTTTGGAAATAAATTTCAATCTTCAAAATTTAAAGTCCAAAACCTGTTTCAAGTACCTCCGCTACCACAAATACGCTCCCGCAAATCAGGATTAAATCATCATTGCCTGCATTTGATTTTGCAGCCTGGAATGCATCCGTAACGTCTGAATAATGTTTCCCGTGTAAATCATATCCACCAGCAATTTCGGCGAGTCGGTCGGATGGTAAAGCGCGCGGAATCGGAGCCTGGCAAAAATAATATTTTGCGTCCTTAGGAAAGAGCGGCAGAACAAGATCTAAAGGTTTGTCTTTAACAAAACCCGTTACAATATGAAGCTGCTTACAAGATAACGTCTTTATCCTCCTCATAATTTCAGTAATGCCCCCCACATTATGCGCCACATCCGCAATAATTAAAGGATGATGACCAAGTATTTCCCACCTGCCACGTAATCCTGTAAGCTCTTTTACGGAAGAAAGCGCTTTGACCATATTCTCATCAGTAATTTTCCAATGTTGTTCCCTTAATATTTGAATAGCAGTAAGCGTAGTCAACAGGTTTCTCCCTTGATAAGGGCCGGATAAATCCAGTTCATACGTAAATAATCTGCCAGCATCATCTTTTTTATGCTTTACTACAAGAATCAGCCTATCGTCTTTTTCAGCTTCTTTTTTTATTTCCCATTCCTGATCCGCAAAGATGATGGAAGAATGGCCAGCCTTTGCTTTTTCCAGAAATACCGGAAGCGTTTCCCCCCGTGTTTCACCAATCACCACAGGTATCCCCGGCTTGATAATGCCGGCTTTCTCACCGGCTATTTCTTGTAAAGTATTCCCCAGTAGTTGCTGGTGATCATAACTGATATTGGTAATAACCGATAATTCCGGCCGTATAATGTTAGTGCTGTCAAGCCTACCACCCAATCCTACCTCCACCACGGCAATGTCAATGGTATTTTTTGCAAACCATTCGAATGCCATGGCCACTGTAATTTCAAAAAAAGACGGTTGGACTCTTCGGACAAGGTTAAAATGAGTTTGTACAAATTCTATTACGAATTCCTCCGTTATCACTTCTCCGTTTATCCGGATCCTTTCCCTGAAATCCTTTAAATGGGGCGAAGTATACAATCCGGCTTTGTATCCCGATTGCTGCAGCACGGCTGCCAATGAATGGCTGACTGAACCCTTCCCGTTTGTACCTGCCACATGAATGCTTTTAAACTTATTCTGCGGGTCATCCAAAGCCTTACAAAGCACGGTAATATTGGTCAGATCTTTTTTAAAAGCTCCTATACCTATGCGGCTGAACATCGGCAGATGATTATATAAAAAATCCAGCGTTGCCGGATAAGTAGCCTGAGGTTTTTCCATAATAAGATGGCAAAGTTAGGATAAACGTGAATAGTTATCCGAAGTTTCAGGTGGTCATTGACGAATAGTTTGAGAAGTTTTATGTCTTGTTGAAACCATTTTTTAAGCAGAGATTTATTTCCCAAACTCTTTATGATGACCCTCATCTAAGCTTATGAGCGGGATCATACTTTTCAGGTCTTTGGACAGACTATTTTTGCCTCCGTAATCAAAATATATATATATACCTTTATATTTCCATTCAAGAATTAATTAACAGATAAAAGTACTCTACTAACAGAAATCAAAAGATGCAACTATGAGGAAGCTATTCATTGCAGGATTATTCATTGCGGGCCTTACACTTTATTCATGCCACAGCAGCAATGCTGATAAATACAATGAAAATGAAGTGACCAGTAATGCACCGACTCCGCCTCCCACTACTATGGAAGGGAACCCGTTACCCAAGGAAACCCCGGCCGCCACTGCCTCTGCAGAAAGCAAAGGCGGGATTGATGTAAATGCTAAAAGTGACAGCAAGGGAGTGGGCAAATTTACGGACGCCAATATTAAGGTAGGATCTGCTATTGATGCAGCCATGGCTGCCAAAGGGAAAGCCGTATTTCAAGCCAGTTGCACAGCCTGTCACACATCCACTACCCAAAAACTCGTTGGCCCGGGATTAAAAGGGATCACCAAAATACGTACTCCTCAATGGATCATGAATATGATCAGCGATCCGGTAAAAATGACTCATAACGATCCTATAGCGGAAGCATTACTTCAGGACATGAACGGGGTTCAAATGACCAATCAAAACGTGGGTGATGAAGGAGCCAGGGAGATTCTGGAATTCCTGAGGCAGAACGACGCACAATAAGCATTCACTTATAACCTGTTTCTTATACTTTTAAAAATCCCTGCCCTCACCGCAGGGATTTTCTCTTGTGAAAATCAGTTAACCTATACCTGCTGATAAAACTTTGCAAAAACCATACATTTTATTCCATCTTGGTGAAATCTAATCCTTCTTGGCCTCTATTGCTTCATAAAAGGCATCCATCAACTTCTCACGGATATCCATGCGTTCCAGTTTAGTATTAGAACCGCCATCAGGATTTACCCTGTTACTGAGAAAGATATAGACAAATTTGTATTTCGGATCAACCCAAACGCAGGTACCCGTGTATCCTGTATGACCGTATGTAAGGGGTGAAGCATAAGTAGCTGGATAAGGATAATCCAGCTTGCTTTGATCTCTATACGGCTTATCAAATCCGATACCCCTGCGACTGATATGGCTTTGATACGAAGTAAATAGTTTAATAGTGGATGGTTTCAGATAATGGGTACCATCAAAAGTGCCGCCGTTCAAAGTCATTTGCATCAATGCTGCCAGATCATACGCATCCGAGAACAGACCTGCGTGGCCGGCTACACCGCCAAACATTGCCGCGCGAGGATCATGCACATCGCCGTGTAAGCACTGTAAACGAAATACTTTCTCACATTCCGTAGGAGCTATCCGGTCTAAAGGATAACGCTCACGGGGCAAAAAGCCGGTAGAGGGCATGCCTATTTTATCATAAAAGGTGCGCTTTACATATTCGTCCAGTGGTAAGCCCGTCAGTCGTTCTACAATATATCCCATCACCTGAAAATCAATATCACTATAAACATAGTTATTTTTCTTTCCTAATTTATCATTTCTGATTTCCATATTCAAGGTATCCTCATAGCTTTTCCGCATGTACATGTCTTCTGCGACGCGTACGCTGTAAACGGAGTCGCGGATCGTATGAAAAATACCGGAATCAGGGTGCACTCCGTCAGTCAACATTAATCCCAGGTAAGGAAAATCGGGCTCAAATCCTGCCTGATGCAGCATTACATCCTTGACCTTCAAGGAAGACTTATCGCTTCCTCTCAGCCAGGGTAAATATTCTCCTAATGTTCCATTCAGGCTTAATTTCCCCTCGTCATACAGCCTCATGCATGCCATCGTAGTAGCACATATCTTGGTACAGGAGGCCATATCGTAGATAGTATTTGTTTCCACTGGAATTTTCTGATCATAGCCCAGATAACCGAAACTCTTGTAATAAAATATTTTGCCATCTTTCATCGCCAGGATTTCGCAACCGGGATAAGCACCTTTAGCAATCCCATCATTTGCTATTGAATCCGCTTTATAAAGTAACTTACTATTAACTCCCACCGTCTGAGGTTCAACAAAAGGAAGATACGCTTTCTTATACTGAAAGTTTTTCAAACCCGTGTTGAAAGGGAACTCAGCGCAAACAGTGACGGGCAGTCTGCCTGAAGGATCGAACGCTTCAAATAACAGGTCTCCCGCAATACGTTGTACCACACTATCATCTTCATAAGCAGCTACGATAGCAGGGCCGTGACAGAAATTGCTGATCGCATACGGGTTTCCAAAAACCACCGTCGCTGTCGGCATTTCGTGTTGTATTTGTTGTACCAACGAAACTCCCGCAGGAGAGATACCAAAATTATTTTGAGGGAAACGATTATAGTTGCCAATGGCGATAATCAGCTTATCATAATTATGCTGAATTTTGTTTGCCAACAAGGAAGCATCTTCATAACTTTCGTCGCCGGTAAAATTAAAAGTGTCAATACTGTGATATTTTCTCAGAGAAGCTGAAAAAGCATCCTGTGCCCCCCCTACGTTCAACAACGCTATGCGTGAAGTATCTTCTCTTTTGAAAGGTAATATATAATTCTCATTATTTAAAACTGTCAATGCACGGGTGTATAATTCGCGTACTAAGGGTAAGGTCTGCTCATTCAGGTCAGCAGTCAGATTTTCAGTATTCACCGGTTGCCAGTCAGCAAGTCCTGCTCGGTACTTCGCGCGTAGAACTTTCTTCACACGGGCATTAACAGTCTCCCAGCTCAACTTATGCTGATGAATAGCTTTCTCAATACCATTAATACAATCATCTACATTTTGCGGAAGCAGCATAATATCATCTCCAGCTATCATGGCTTCCACACCCGCCTGTCCGTTTTTAAAATAATCACTTACTCCCTTCATCTCCAGCGCATCGGTGAATATGAGACCTTTGAAGCCCAACTGATCCTTTAATATTTTTGTTACCGCATTATGAGAAAGCGAAGTAGGCCGGTTCGGACGCTTATCTATGGCAGGAATGTGCAGATGTGCCACCATCACGGAGGCAACTCCCGCTTTCACTATCTTTTTAAAAGGATATAATTCTAATTCTTCTAACTGCCCCATGCTTTTATTTACTACCGGCAATCCTTTATGAGAGTCCACATTCGTATCGCCATGCCCCGGAAAATGTTTGGCGCAAGCAATTACGCCCACACTTTGCATTCCTTTCATATATTCGATCCCCCAATTCGCCACCACATATTTATTTTCTCCATAAGACCGGTCGTTTATTACCGGATTGTTTGGGTTATTATTGATATCCACATCCGGGGCAAAATTTATCTGCACACCTAATCGTTTGCATTGCTCCCCTATAGCCTTTCCCACCTGATATACAAAAGCTTTATCACGCATAGCGCCTAAAGTCAGTTGCCTCGGAAAATTAATCACACTGTCCAGGCGCATACCCAATCCCCACTCCGCATCCTGTGAGATGAAAAGAGGCACTTTGGACATGGCCTGGTATTGGTTCGTCAGGTCCGCCTGAGCCACCGGACTTCCCTGAAAAAACACTAATCCGCCGACACGTTTTTGTTGAATCAGGTCAGTAACACTATTGATATTTGCAGTATCCCCTGTAGAATAAGCGCGTATAAAAATAAGTTGTGCAATTCTTTCTTCCGGTGTCAGGGTTTTAAAAATGCTATCCACCCACCGTGTTTCGCGTTGGATATGGCTTATCACCTTATAGTGTTTGAGTTGCCTGTTCTTGTCAATATGCCCTAAATTGTGATTTTGTTGCGCCATACCGGCTAATGTGAAAAGTATCAGTAATACTGATAGGAATGCAGTCTTCTTCATTTAAGATTCTTCAAGGCTTGTAATTGGTAAGAAAATTTCAAGCCATAAACATACAAGATTTTTTTTAAATGGGAAGTCATTGATCTTGATTATTTGATGAGTGGCCTTGCGGGGTATATTCCAACAGGATAAACGATATCATTAGATATCCCTCCTCATTCGCATGCGACAAATACAAACTCATCTTCAATCTTTATCTCATATATTTTAATTACGTCTATTTCAGAGCTTGACAAGCATTTTCCAGTGATAAGAGAAAAAGTGTTTTTATGGTAAGGACAGGCCACTTTAGCTTCGCTCAGCGTTTCTCCGATGAGACCCCGCGATAAGATCATTTGTTGCTTATGTGGACAAAGATTTTGTGTGGCATACCATTCTTGTCTGGATGTAAAATGAAAAATTGCTATTTGTTCATTTTGATACTGAATGCATACTCCGCCGTTTGCAGGCACATCGTTTACATGGCATGCCCTAAACCATTTTGTTTTTTTGTTTATACCCATGCTACCGGATTTTTTTGTTTTCTCTTTTCTTCAAAGCTTATCGTAGGATCCGGCTCATTAGAATTTACAAAATGTGTAAATTGTTTTCTCAATTGCGGACTCTCCACCACGGCTTTCCATTCACAATAATATTGACTGAGTGTCTCCTGCATTTCTTGTTCTAACTGTACACAAATCCCCAGCGTATTATGAATAATCACATCTTTTAAATAATCCAGTCCTCCTTCCAGTTTATTAAGCCAGGTGGAGGTGCGGGTAAGTGGTTCAGCTGTTTTTATATAAAACATAAGGAGGCGGTCTATATAATGAACGACAGTTTCCTTGTCAATATCGGAAGCAAATAATACTGCATGTTGAGGTTTGGCGCCCCCATTGCCGCAAATGAATAAATTCCATCCTTTCTCTGTAGCAATTACTCCGACATCTTTTGACTGTGCTTCCGCACATTCCCTTACACATCCGGACACCGCCATTTTGATCTTGTGAGGCGCCCGTAATCCTTTGTACCTTTCTTCCAGTTCTATGGCAAAACCCACTGAATCATGCAGGCCATAACGACACCAGGTAGAACCTACGCAGCTTTTAACGGTACGGACTGCTTTGCCATAAGCATGACCGCTTTCAAAGCCGGCTGCAATCAACTCTTCCCATATTTCGGGTAGCTGATGGATCATGGCGCCGAATAAATCAATCCGTTGCCCCCCTGTGATCTTGCAATAGAGATTATATTTTTTAGCTATCTCACCGATAGCGATCAGTTTATCCGGTGTAATTTCCCCTCCGGGTATCCTGGGCACTACTGAATAAGACCCTCCCTTTTGAATATTGGCAAGATACCTGTCATTCGTATCCTGAATGGTAGCATGTTTTATGATGAGATCGTTCCAGGCGCTGGCCAATATGGAAGCAATGACCGGTTTACAGATCTCGCAACCGAATCCTGTTCCAAAAGATTCTAAGGCTGCTTCAAAAGTTTTTATCCCGTTTATTTTTATAAGATCATACAACTGTTGGCGGCTGTATGCAAAATGCTCGCATATAATCTGTTTAATCATTTTGCCCTGTAGTTTCAGGGTCTCATTGATCAGATCTTTGACCATAGGGATGCAGCCTCCACAACCGGTTCCTGCTTTAGTACATTTTTTCATACCCTCCGCATCCGCTATTCCCTGTGCTATAACCGCATCACAAATTGTCTTTTTACTAATGCTTTCACAAGAACAGATCAATGCCGCATCCGGTAAGGCCATCACTCCTGATTCATTTTTAGATCCTTCTTCACTTTGGAATAAGATATTTTCAGGATGAGGAGGAAGAGATAATTCATTCAAACAAGTCTGTAAAAGCATATTGTAAGAATGCGTATCTCCCACCAAGATCCCGCCAAGCAATTTTTTCCCATCTTCGGAAATATTGATCCGTTTGTATATATCCCGCATTCTGTCTTCGAAAATAATCGGGCTGTGAGCTGTATTCATACCAAAGGGATCACCAAAGCTGGCCACATCCACACCAATGAGTTTTAGCTTGGTGGACATATCGAATGCGGTGAATATTTTATCTCCCCCTGTCAGATTACTTGCCACAACTTCTGCCATATTATACCCCGGAGCCACCAGACCGTATATCATGCCTTCATATAAAGCACATTCTCCTATAGCGTAAATAAAAGGATCAGAAGTTTGTAAATATTCATTGACTATAACCCCTCCTCTGGGACCTGTCCTCAACCCGCACTGCCTCGCCAATTCATCTCTGGGACGAATACCGGCTGAAACTACTACCATGTCAGTGTCCAGTTGGGTGTTATCGGCAAATTCGACCCATTCCACTCTCTCGTTACCGCGGATCGCGGAGGTGGTTTTATTCAGATGAATTTTAATCCCCAAATGTTCCAGCTTATTCCGGAGGAAAGTAGCACCTGTCTCATCAAGCTGGCGGGGCATAAGCCGGGGAGAATGCTCTATCACATGAGTTTCCAGCCTGAGATCGAGCATGGCTTTGGCTGCTTCCAACCCCAATAGCCCCCCACCGATTACCGCCGCTTTTTTGGATTTATATGCCCGCCCCAGGATCATCTCCAGGTCATCCACGGTTCTATAGACAAAGACACCAAATAAATCATTACCCGTAATGGGTGGAAGAAAAGGAGATGAACCGGTAGCAAGAACCAAATAATCATAAGGACATACTTCACCTGATTTAGATATAACATTTTTTTTAAATCTATCAATTTCTACCACAGGGTTATCTAAATATATTTGTATATTTTTAGATTCATACCATCCTGTCTTTGATAAATACAGGCGATCAATAGATTTATCTTTAAAATATTCACTTAGGTGCACCCTGTCATACGCACGATGATTCTCTTCTCCGAATACTTTGATATCAATGGTGTTTAGTACATCCCGCTCCCTGAGTTTTTCGCAAAACTTATGTCCTACCATTGCGTTTCCAATAACCACCACCTTTATTGAGGAAGGAGAAAATCTATTAGATTTCATAATATAATAATTTAATTATATATATTATAATAAAGGCAAAATTATAATAATATAAGTAATAATAAAAAAATTATTATAATAAATGTACGTATATCCAACATATCTACCATATTACATATATTAATAATATCTTTAAAAAAGATATTTTGTTTAATCATTAAGCATGTTAATCGAGCGGTTTCGGTAATTAGACTTATTCGTGTTAATTTTACCCCATGCCAGATATTATTCAGCTTCTGCCGGACCATATTGCCAACCAGATTGCTGCAGGAGAGGTCATTCAAAGGCCTGCCTCCGCCGTAAAGGAATTAATGGAAAATGCAGTGGATTCAGGAGCCACGGAGATTCAACTCATCCTTAAAGATGCAGGAAAGGAATTGGTGCAGGTGATTGATAACGGATGCGGAATGAGTGAAACAGACGCCAGAATGTGTTTCGAAAGGCATGCTACTTCGAAAATTAATAAAATAGAAGATCTTTTTCATGTCCGTACCATGGGTTTCCGCGGCGAGGCACTGGCATCTATCGCAGCAGTGTCTCAGGTGATATTGAAAACGCGAAAGCATGAAAATGATTTGGGGACTCTGCTGGAAATAGAAAACAGTGAAGTTAAAAAGCAGGAGCCCTGTTCATGCCCTACAGGAACTAATATATCTATGAAGAATCTCTTTTTCAGCGTCCCCGCAAGGCGGCATTTTTTAAAAAGCAATACGGCCGAAATGCGCCATATCGTAGATGAATTTATGCACGTGGCCTTAGCTCGTCCCGGAATTACCTTCTCCTTGAGCTCAAATGGACAGGATCTTTTTCATCTTCGGTCAGGAACAGTGAAGCAACGGATTCTACAGCTTTGGGGTAATAATTATCAGGATCGTTTGGTTACCGTAAAAGAAAACACCGAATATTTGAATGTGTCTGGATTTGTTGGAAAGCCTGAAACTGCAAAAAAAACCCGTGGCGACCAGTATTTTTTTGTCAACAACCGTTTTATTAAAAGCGGTTATCTGCATCACGCCATCATGAATGCTTTCTCTGACCTGATACCTTCTGACAGTTATCCAATGTACGCATTATACATCGAACTGGATCCGGCTCGCGTAGATATCAATGTACATCCCACAAAACAGGAAATAAAATTTGAAGATGAAAGACTGATATATGCTTTCATACAATCATCCGTCAAGCATGCTCTTGCAAGATTCAGCATTACCCCCGCCCTGGATTTTAATTTAGATCCAAAGATTGAGCAACTGCCGGCTATTACACAACCCTTCACCGAAGATCAAAAAAAACAAACCGCTGCTACAGATATTTTCAAAGCATTTACTCAAAAATACCAGGCACATGCCATTGGGGGTTCATTCAAACATAGTTATATCGGCACAGACGGCAGGCCACAAAGTGACCTGCTGCCATCCATGCCTGATCTTCCGGAAAAGGCGGCGCAGCAGGAATTAAGCGCTATTTGGAACAATGAGAATGTGCTCGAGAGACCGTTACAACAGATTCATGGAAAATATATTTTGCAACAAATCAAATCGGGCTTTATACTGATTGATCAACAATCGGCACATGAAAGGATTTTGTACGAAGAATATAAACGAGCCTCTCGTCAACAACCCCTTCCTTCGCAGCAATCTCTTTTCCCCCAAAAGCTAATCTTATCTCCGGCAGATGCGGTATTATTAAATGAAATACTGGTGGACCTGAGAACATTAGGTTACGACATTCAGTCTGCAGGCGACTATACCTTTTTTATTCATGGTATTCCCGGGGATCTGGATGCGGGTAATGAAAAAGAAAGCATCGAACAATTATTGGAACAATTCAAGCAATTCAGCGATGAATTAAGAATGAATAAACGTGAAATGATGATCCGTTCTCTGGCATCGCAGCACGCTATCAAATCGGGACAGAACCTTTCTGCTGCAGAAATGCAGAATCTGATTGACAGGCTATTTGCCTGTGAACAACCTCAGGTAACCGCCGGAGGAAGGAATACTTTTCTGACTTTCCGGCTGGATGAATTGGATAAGCTGTTCGGTAAATAACATTTGAATATCATATTCTCGATTCTGCCTATCTTCGCATAACAATCATCCGGTTATTTTGTAATTCTTATAAAAAATCTTTTATGCGTATAGGAATTGTATGTTATCCTACTTATGGCGGCAGTGGTGTGGTAGCCACTGAGTTAGGAAAAGCCCTGGCTGACGAAGGGCATCAGGTGCATTTCATCACCTATCAGCAACCGGTCAGGCTGAACGGATTTAATCCTAATATTTTTTATCACGAAGTGCAGGTACCCTCCTATCCGCTGTTTGATTACCCCCCCTATGAAACAGCCTTATCAAGCACCATGGTAGATGTTATTATGAATCATAAGCTGGACCTTTTGCATGTGCATTACGCTATTCCGCACGCCTCAACAGCCTATATGGCAAAACAAATTTTGAAAAAACACGGGAGGCATATTCCTGTGGTTACCACCTTGCATGGAACAGATATTACGTTAGTTGGAAAAGATAAAACTTATGCACCAGTAGTTACTTTTTCCATTAATGAATCAGACATGATCACAGCTGTGTCAGAAAATCTGAGAAAGGAAACATACAAGTATTTTAATATTAAAAAGGATATCCGGGTTATATATAATTTCGTAGATGCAAAAAGATTTCATAAACATAATGCCTCTGGCTGTGGTTGCGGGAAAGCTATCGCCCCAAAGGGAGAAAAGATATTAGTACATGTTTCTAATTTCAGACCGGTAAAAAGGGTGCAGGATGTCATCCTTATTTTTAAAAAGGTAGTTGAATCAATTCCCTCCAAATTATTATTGATCGGAGATGGCCCTGACAGGCCTTTCATTGAATCTATGTGCCGTGAATTAGGTATTTGCAAGGATATCCGGTTTATTGGAAAGCAGGACCAATTGGAAGATATTCTGGGTTGTTCCGATTTATTCTTATTACCCTCTGAATACGAAAGTTTTGGATTGGCCGCTTTGGAAGCTATGGCCAGCGAAGTACCGGTAATCTCTTCTAATGCAGGCGGATTACCTGAGGTGAATGTGCAGGGTAAAACCGGATTTTTAAGTCCGGTGGGCGACATAGATGCGATGGCAGATCATGCAATCATGCTTTTGGAAAATGAAAATATGTTGCAACAATTCCGCAAACAAGCCTATCAGCAAGCCAAGAAATTTGAACTATCTAAAATCATTCCGCAATACGAGAACCTGTATCGCGAATTAATTCCTCAGAAAAAAGAAGCCAATGCATGAGTTCAAGTGCCAATTAACAAAAAGCAAATACCAAATAAATTCCAAATTCTTATGCTTCAATTTCTAAACAGCATCTACTTTCAAAGTTTAGGTCATTGATAATTTGTCTTTTGCTTTTATCTGAAATCCACTTTGAGCGGATGTGCTTCCGTATTAAAGATCACCTTATTAAAATCAAGTGTTTTTGCAGGAGCAAAGATCAGATAAGCATATTTTAATGTTTCTGCAAGGAAATAACTTTCCATGATGTCATCCGGCGTCATATTCCGCACATCTTTAATAGCTGCATAACCTGCATCGGTGCGGCAATAACGGACAATACTCTGGAACATGCTTTTCGCCATATAAAGATATTTGGGGTCATGTGTATAATGATAGCAATAATAACACGACTCTAAATTTTCCGGTCTCAAAGCATAATAACCATTTACGATCTTCATAGTTCGGTAATTAAGCACTTCGGGTTCAAGCCCTGCTAATTCCCACATCTTAAAATTAGATCCCTGCAATGATTCTGCCCGTGCAGTATCTCCGCTCAGAGCCAATGCACCGCCAAAGAAAGCGTCCAAAGCGCCGTAATACGGCAGATTTATTTTTCCCGTATCCATATTGGCATGCCCGTACCATGGAGTCCCGTTGGCAGTGTCGGCGAGAAAGGCGCTTATAGCCATTATACTGCTGTCCCACATGTGCTTACAATCCTGATCACCAAATAGTTTCCAAGCCTTTAACAAGTATTCGTAATAAGAATCTGTACCGCCGCTGATACTGCTCTCTTTCCCCCCCCATTTACCGGTGTTAACGTCTATAGCATCCCCGACAAGACCTGTCTTTTTATTACGCAGGTTAAATAAAGTAACTACCGCCTTTTTGGCTGTCTTATAATAAAGAGAGTCTCCGGTAAGCTTAGTCAGCGTTCCATATTCTAATAAAGAAGTTCCTATTTCTGCAGGATTACTGGTATCACCGTAGGTTTTTCCTGTCATCAGATTGACAAAACGGGCGGGCATTCCGGTAGGAGTATGATAAGCTTTGATCAACCTGTTTGCTAAATCGGTAGCCAAGCTAAGAAACCTTTTATCACCATTTAATTCATAACCAGAAAGTAACCCGCCCAACATGCGAATAGTGATCTCAAAATTGGACACGCTCATATCATAATTGAAACGGAGGCTGTCCAGAATAAGCTTTTTAGCAGAATCCGCTTTGTTTGTCAATACCATGAGCACCATGGTATCATATCCGTCTAAAGGGGTCATGACCAATGAATGTGGATACCAGTCGAAATAGGAATGACTGACTGGTTTTAACACATCATGTCCCCATGCATATTTCACATAATTTTCCCAGGCGTAGCTGAATTCCTGTTTTACGGAATCTGCCAGGCGTTGACGCATTATTGTTAAAGAATCCGCTGAAGCAGCATCTTTATTTCCTGAAGAATGGCATCCTGCTCCGGCAAATATGAAAAAGGACAGGAGGAGTGCAAGAAAAAGCTTGTTCATACGTTATGAGTTGTTAAGGAAACGGTAAAAATAAGGATGTGCATTAAATGTGCTTTCAAAACATGTGGTAAAATTAGTTTATTTCATTGGATTTTTTACTTTTGAGCCTTCTTAATAATTGCTTTTACCGGTTACTTAAAATATCCTTTAAAACTGAATAAATTAATATGATCACTTTATTGTTACAGGTACGGGATACTGCGCTGGGTATGGCAGATAGCCTTGGGCATGCAGCTAATGCGGCAGGTGGTGCAGCCGCACAAAAAATGAGCCTCTGGGGTTTGCTGGTGAAGGGCGGTGTGTTGATGATACCATTGGCTGTCCTGTTATTGATTGCCGTTTATGTTTTTTTTGAAAGGTATTTTGCCATCAAAAAGGCAAACCATATTGAAGAAAACTTTATGAATATGATCCGTGATCACATTACAACCGGCAATGTGCAGGCAGCCCGTTCCTTAGCGAGGAACACCAATAATCCTGCAGCACGGATGATAGAAAAAGGCATTCAGCGTATCGGAAAGCCAATAGAATATATTGAAAGAGCTATGGAAAATACAGGTAAACTACAAATTTATCATGTGGAGAAAAACCTGATCATCCTTTCCATGGTAGCTGCCATCGCTCCCATGTTTGGATTCCTGGGTACCATAGCAGGTATGATCATCCTGTTTTTCGATATCTCAATTACTTCAGATATTACCTTAGGGGTCATTGCAGGCGGAATTTACATAAAAATGGTCACCTCCGCCACCGGATTGGTCATCGGCATTCTGGCATACGTCGGGCATAATTACTTAGTGGCCCAGGTAGATAAATTGGTAAATAAGATGGAGGTAGCTTCCTCAGAATTTGTGGACATATTGCAAGAGCCTACCACCGTTTGATCAATATCATACAGACAGACTATGAACCTTAGAAGCAGTTTACGTTCAGAAGCCCATGTAGAGAGCGGTCCATTGAATGATATTTTATTCATTCTGGTGATGTTTTTTCTTATTGTGGCTACCCTGGCCAATCCGAACGTTATCAAGGTTATGTTACCTAAAGCACAAAGCAACACCAAGGCAAAGCAGACAGTGGTGGTTTCTATTACCAAAGAAAATCAGTTTTATGTCGGCACCACCCTGGTTTCTCTGGACCAGTTAAAAACAGCTTTGACTCCAAAGATCGCTGAGAATCCGGAAGGAGCAACCATTGTAGTAAATGCAGATAAGAGTGTGGCAATAGAATATTTAGTGGATGTCATGCAAGTAGCGCATGAATTAGGCGCTAAAGTGGTGTTAGCCACTGCTCATCCGCAGGGTGGAGGTGGCAGCGAATAATTAATTTACAATTCCTCTTCCCGCTCCAGCATCAGAATAGCGCTTTGCGGAAGAATAAAATATTTTTCTTTTTCATACATCACTTCGGTAGCCGCCCCCATTAAAAATATTGCCAGGTCGCCTTCTTTAGCCTGCAAGGGTACATACTTTACCTGTTCTTCATCGCTTTTCCAGGATTCATCACTGTCAGCAGGAATTGGGATAACATAGCCAGGGCCCGTTTTTATTACATATCCTTGCTGCACCTTTTCTTTTTCATGCACGCCGGGAGGTAAAAACAACCCACCGCTGCTCCTCTCATCAGGTTTGGAAGGCTTTATCAGCACATGATCTCCGACGACGATCAGTTTTTTTAATTTATTATCAGAAGTAATTTGAACAGACATAGATATGATCAATCAATTTTATAATTCACTCAATCGAAATGTTTTATCCATCCTTATCCCCCTTTCCGTTTGTTTCACAGTGCCACATTCCACTTGGGGATCATGTTCAAAATAAAGCACATAATCATTTTTCAGCACTTCTTTAAGAAAAGAGTCCTTTTCTTCCAAAGTAGTCAAAGGGAACATATCATAAGCCATCACCCAGGGTAAAGGAATATGAAAATGCCCGGGAAAAAGATCAGCCACATAGACCAAAGTCTTATTTCTGTATTTTATCTGCGGCAACATCATTGCCCTTGTATGACCATTGACAAAACGGATGGAAATATTTTCACTGAATTCGATACCTTCCTTTACCTCTATAAATTTCAACTGGCCGCTCTCCTGCATAGGTATAATATTTTCTTTCAAAAAGGAAGCTTTTTCTCTGGCGTTAGGTATTGTCGCCCATTTCCAATGATCCTGATTGGACCAGAAAGTAGCGTTTTTGAACGCAGGAATTAGTTTATCACCCTCTCTCATAATTGCTCCGCCGCAGTGATCAAAATGGAGATGCGTTAAAATTACATCTGTAATATCATCCTTATGAAAGCCTTTTTTGGCAAGAGATTTATCCAGGGTATTTTCATCATTCAGGTAATAATAACTGAAAAACTTAGCATCCTGTTTATTACCGATTCCAGTATCAATCAATATCAGCCGTCGGCCGTCTTCTATCAATAACAAGCGCATGGCCCAGGTACACATATTATTTTCATCGGCAGGATTTACCTTATTCCACATGGATTTAGGTACCACACCAAACATAGCTCCCCCGTCTAACTTAAAAAGTTCGGTATCTATTGTATATAAACGCATGAAGCAAAGATAATTCAAATGAGGCTATTCCAGCGCCCTAGACAGGAAGTTGATAAACGGTTTCATGACGGTAAAAGTATGAACGATCTTTTTTAATAATCCCTTTGAAGTCAGTTCCTCATCGGAAAATGACACGCCCGTAATAAAGCTGCGCATTTTCAGATATTTAATAGCGGGATTATCCTCTTCATATCCCTGCGGTGCACGGGATAATGCATCTTCATCATCCAAATCACCAAACACTTTTACGAATTTTTTATCCTTTATAATAGAAGAAAAATCCTGATAGTTATAATCAATTTCCTGTCTTATTTTTTTAAGCTCCGGCGTATCCGGTCTCCAAATTCCTCCTCCACAATAAGTATAATCGTCCAATTCAGCGTGGAAATAATAACCAGGCACGTGAACCCGTTTGCCTCCTTTGTTTATTCCTGCCGCAAAATGTGTTTTATACGGAGTTTTATTTTTGCTGAATCGCGTATCTCTATAAATGCGAAATACACAATCTTTCACCTGTAAGGTACTAATATCCGGATCTATTTTACCAAATTCAGTAATAATTTGCTGAATCAGGTTTTCAAAATCAGCTTTCGCATCCAAATATTTCCCTTTGTTAGCATCAAACCATGGTTTCTGATTGTGTCGTTTCAGTTGGCGAAGAAAAGTAATCGTGGAAGGTTGCAGCATGTTTCATTTTTTATATTAGAAATTATCCAATTGGAAAACAAAAATACTATTTGGGATGAAAAAGACAATATTCCGTCGTCATTAAACTTAATGAACGGTGTAAATCCTTTAATTTTGCAGTTGAATGAATGTTTTAACAGATAAGGTTGTGGAGCAGGAAAGCGCCGCTGTGAGCGCAGGTACCATGTTACCGTTGATGGAATCATTTTATACTATTCAGGGGGAAGGCTTTCATCAAGGCAAGGCAGCTTATTTTATCCGGCTGGCAGGCTGTGATGTGGGTTGTGTTTGGTGTGATGTGAAGGAAAGTTGGAATGCCTCTCTATACCCTCTTTGCAACGTAAATGACCTTGCAGAAAAAGCTGCGGGCTCCCGGGGAAAGATAGTTGTCATCACCGGCGGGGAGCCTCTGATGCACCCGTTGGATAATCTTTGTGAGGCTTTGCATAAAAAGGGCTTCCACACTCATTTGGAGACATCAGGCTCATACCCTCTCAGTGGTTTCTGGGATTGGATCTGCCTTTCTCCCAAAAAGTTTAAGCCGCCTCTTCCCGGAATATGTAAGGCAGCTAATGAATTAAAAGTCATCGTTTACAATAAAAGTGATTTTAAGTGGGCTGAAAAGTATGCTGCTGATGTTTCTCCCGGCTGTAAATTATTTTTACAACCGGAGTGGAGCAAAGAAGATATCATGATACCCCTGATCGCGGATTATGTTAAAGCTCATCCTCAATGGGCAATTTCCTTGCAAATCCATAAATACATGAAAATCCCTTAATTTTTTTAAGAGTTTCATAAAAATTTATACCTTTGCAGCCCTAAAAGCAGAAAGAAAGTATTATGGCAAATCATAAAGCAACCAAAAAAGATACCCGCCAGGCAAGGAGCCGGAATGAACGTAATGCCTATCATGGCAAGACCACCCGAAGTGCTATACGGGATTTAAGGAAACTGACGGACTCTAAAGAAGCCTCAGACAAGCTCACTCTGACCATTTCGATGGTGGATAAGTTGGTCAAACGCGGTATTATACACCGTAATAAAGCAGCTAACCTCAAAAGTAAACTGACCAAACAAGTAAATAAATTAGCAACAGCTAAATAAATCATTCATATTCAGCTTATTAGTAATCCTCCTACCAAACGGAGGATTTTTTTTGAAAAAAGCTTGAATATTCAGACAAAATGATGTAAATTTGTGACAAATGTCCGGAAGATGAAAAAGGAAGCTCAAAATAAATCCTATTCCACAGATCAGGAATTAACATCTATCATTCTGGAACCTGCGGGAAGTTATTTTTTTCAGCCCAATGATTTAATAAGTATTACCCGTCATGGTATCTTTAAGAGAAATCTTTCCCTGCTTGCAGAGAAATTATCCTTTACTATGAATGAAATTTCCAGAGTATTACATGTTTCAGAAAGAACACTTCAACGATATAAGGATGAAGACAGGCTGTCTTCTGATATCTCTGAAAGGACTTTGATGCTTACTAATCTTTACGAAAGAGGTGTTGAAGTTTTTGAGAATGCGGACAATTTTACAGATTGGCTACGAACTCCCCTTCCCGCTTTTAATAATCAAAAACCTATTCAACTTTTAGACACTTCCTTTGGTTTCCAACTTATATTGGATGAGTTAGGAAGAATAGAATATGGGGTTTTCGCCTGAAAGATTTTTTCATGGAAGTATTCAGGATTGCAAAAAGCAAATTTATTGATGACCTCAGCGGGGCAGGTTCCCGTCTTCATGGGGGAAGATGGAATAAAAAGGGAACCGCTGTCGTATATACAAGTTGTTACCGGTCTCTGGCTGCATTAGAATTGATTGTTCATGTTCCTCAAAAGAATCTGACAAATGACTATCAATTAGCTATTATTGATATTCCTGAGGGAATAAATATGAAGATTATTTATGCTGAATCACTCCCAGAGCATTGGCGGACAGTTTCTATAAATCCACATTTACAAAGTATTGGAGACCGATGGCTGGCAGAGGGGATATACTGCATTCTTCAGGTACCTTCTGTTGTCATTCCTCAGGAATGGAATTATGTGATTAATCCTGCACACCCTGAAGCAAAGGAAATCAGGATTGTAAAAACTGAAGATCTCATATTAGATGAAAGGTTTGTTACAAACTAATAACTTAAGAGAAAGGAGCCGCCGGTAACAGGCGGCTCCTTTATTATAAAGGGTCTAACACTCAAAATCCAATAATAAAAACCTAATATTAATTAATTCTTATCCCAGAAAAGTTTTGTAGTTACAACATCTCCTCCGATAGCTCCTCCTGCAGCCTTATAATTTGCTCCGTTTAATTGAGCTTCCAGGGTAGGGTAGATAAATCTGACAGGAATTTCAGAGATTGCTGCTGCTGGTTTTACCAGAGCGGGGAAGTCCAGTTTTCTCCATTCTGTCCATGAATCAAAGCCTCTTAGATACAGAGCAATATAGGCTTGGTGACCTATTTTTTCTTTCCAGCTACCAGATGCTGTCAGATAATTGACATTGGGGTTAAGTAAATAAATATCAATGTCATTTGTACTAACCCCCCAGTTTTCCATTGAAGCGGTAATTGCATTATCATAATGCCCTATAGCCGTGCCTCCTACATTCATTCCTCTTTCCACAGCTTCAGCTAAATTGAATTCCACCTCATCATATCCCATTAAAATAGAAGGAAAATTGGGAGCTTTAATAGCATCTGCCACGTGTGAGAAGCTCTTATAGCTATTCCCGTTTCCAGGGACTCCTCCTAAATAATTAGAAGTCCCTTGTACTGTGGTAAAATAAGCAGGTATCCTTGGATCATTCATGTCTTCCATCATACTAACAATTGTATTAGTTGGGACAAAATCATTGCGTCCACTCTGCACTAAATTAGTCCAGATAGGATTAGTATTTGGCGGTGCGGACAGAAATTTAAAGGCAGCATTTTCATCATTAGAAGAAATCACTCCACCCTGAACGGCCGACTCCACAACTGTTTTAGCTTTTGCAGGATCCACATCGGCAATCAACAGTCCTAATCTCAATTTTAATGAATTGGCAAATTTTATCCAAGAACTAACATCTCCATTATAAATTAAGTCAGACCCATCGTTAAAACTTCCATAATTTGGATCTAATTTTCCTACAGCATCATTGAGGCTATCAATCAAGGCGTAGAAAATGTCTTTTTGATCATCATATTTGGGGGTAGAATTCTTCGGGTCTAGTGCCTGGGAATAAGGTATGTTGCCAAACGTATTCACGAGTACTGAAAAGGAATAAGCTTTAAATATTTCACAAATAGCCAGCTTATTTTTCTTAACTACTTTATCATCATTACCCACGACGGGCTCATTATTGATTAATTGTTCAGCGCTTTTCACATTCATAGCCACATTCCGATAGAATGTATTCCACCAATTTCCAGGAATGTTCCTTTCAGTCAACTGAAACTGACTCTCTTGAGGATAAGTTGTCTCGGCCCAATACTGAACTATCAATTCAAAAATTCCACTATTTACATTGGGGGTGGTTATCTGAGAGGCAAATTGCAATTCTGAATATGCGAACACCCCACCGCCAGTAGCTACTTGGGGAACCTTGGGGTTATCATTGAGTTTCTCCGTCATGTCTTTTGTACACGAAGACGCAAACAACACAAACCCTAAAATATAAATGAGTTTAGTTTTCATCTTATTTAATTTTAGAAAGTAAATTTTAAATTAAAACCAAAAACCCGGAAAGTAGGATATACCCCCTGCTGGAAACCCTGAATATTTCCAGAACTGACGATTTCCTCCGGATCGGCATCAGGCAGGTTCTTATGTATGATCCATAGGTTCCTGCCATAAATGGAGATATCAATCCCTTTAATAGGATGAAGTCTTTCCATTAAAGAACCAGGAAGTGAATATGTTAAATTAGCTTCACGCAATTTAACATAACTGCCATCATAAACAAATTGTGCGTTAGGAGAAGCATTGTAACCTGGACCTCTTAAGCCAGTTACTTCAGCATATACAGTATTGGGCTTGCCGTCAGGAGTCACCCCATCTAATTTAATTCCTCCACCGTCAGGAACCGGATCACGAATGGGCTTTCCTTTATCATTAAGTCCCACCGAATTCGAAGTTACCCCGGTACCTACGCCATACCACCTATCAATCGAGAAAATACTGGATCCCTGCCTTAAAGCGATCATAAAGTCTAAGGATACGCCTTTATATGTAAAGGCATTTCTTATACCACCAATCCAATCGGGGTTAATATTTCCGATAATATGATCTGTAGTAGCACTCTTTTGATAATTTCCCGCATAGGCGCCCGTTTGCCTAATTACCTTCTTACCTCCTACATATACAAAATCACTTCCTTTTAATACGCCAAAGGGTTGCCCTACTGTAGCATTCAAAGAGACACCTCCCTGAAAGCCCCCTAATACAATATTTTTGGTGCTATCAAAAAGACTTATCACTTCATTATCATTTTTAGACCAATTTGCGGTTATTGTCCATTTGAAATCAGGCGTTCTGACTGGCGAAACATGAAATTGAACTTCGACACCTTTATTTTGGACATTACCCGCATTCACTATTTTAAAACCGTAACCAGTAGCTGTTGACGTTTGAATACTCAATACCTGATTGATGGTATTTGTTTTATAGTAAGAAATATCAAATCCAAACCTGTCATCAAAAAAGGACATTTCAAGCCCACCTTCAATGCTATGTGTAAGTTCTGGCTTTAGATCAGCATTATTTTTAGTTGTAGGAAGGGAGAATAATGGTACATTTCCAAACGGATTAGGCTTAGAATAAACATCCTTTAACGCAGCAATAGGTGCATCATTACCTACCTGTGCATAATTCAACCTTAACTTTCCGAAGGTAAGCCACGGAGAGTTCTTCACTAATTCAGAAAATACAAAACTTCCTGAAACAGATGGATAAAAATATTTATTATGTCCGGTAGGCAGGGTGGAAGATTGGTCCTGACGCGCAGTTGCATCCAGGATGAGCATCTTTTTATACGCTAAAGTTACTCCAGCAAATACACCCCCAACTTCTCTTTGAAGCTCAGATTCAGTCGGGGCTGTAATCGGATTAAGAGAATTGCTTAACGAATAGAGCCCTGGGATTACTAATCCACCATTGGTCGAAGCGTAGATAGAATGATAATAATCCCTTCTAAGATTTGCTCCTGCAAGTGCCTTAAGGTTTAAATCAGCATTTAGATCCTTATTAAAGGTAGCAAGGAAATCATAATTATACTCTCTAAAAGTACGGTCGTAACGACTGTAGGAAGCAGGGTCCACACTATTCACTGCATTCCTTTCTTCCTGAAATTCTGAATACGAATCTAATGAAACTCTCCCCATTAAATTCAACCAGCTAGTAGCCTGGTAATTCAAGTTAATATGCCCAATATATCTTGGACGGCTGTCATTTTCGTAGCTTTGATAACGAACATAATATGGGTTATTCCAAAATATAGGATGCAAGCTTACCGTGGGGTCTGCAGCATTCCATCCAATGTTCTGTTTTGTCCTAAAATATGCATCTTTCAATTCTTTCATATCCACATTCATTTCCCACCATTGTCTGAAGCTGCCCGTCACCTGAGTTCCACCGTAGCCTTGTTCATAACGTCCCACAGCACTTATTCTGGAAAAATTAACTTCTGCTTCGGCAGTGAATTTAGGGCTTAATTTAACTGTAGAACCGAAATCAACTCTGTCTTTATCTAAATGACTGTTTGGGAGAATACCTTTGTCAGAATTACGGTTGTAACCTAACTTATAGGTAAACTTATCGTCTCCGCCATAAATGGTTGCGCCTATATTAGTCGAAACTGGATTTTCAAAAAAATAGGTCGGGTCATGTGCCCCGGCAACCCAGGGTTGAGGTTTCCCATAATGCGGTGAGGATGGATCAAATGAAGTCCAGTTATATACCTGCAAACTTGGATTAAATTTTGCCCCAAAACTTGCATCCTCTGATGTAGGAACCACTAAAACGTCGCCGGTACCAAAGGCATTGACATACCAAAAATGGGGGTCGGGAGAAGGTGGAGCATCTGAATAAGTGTTATACTTGTAATCAAAATATCCGGAACCATACTGATGTTGATAATGCATCCATGTGCTTTTATCCATATTACCGATAGAAGCACCTGCATTGAGCACTACCTGAAATCCTTTTTTCCCCTTTTTAGTGGTGATTAGGATTACTCCATTGGCGGCCCTGGAACCGTATAAAGCGGAAGCGGCAGCACCCTTCAACACTGTAATGGACGCAATATCATCCGGATTTATATCTGCAGCTGCATTTCCATAGTCGTAGCCGGCAAAACCATTTTGCTCTCTGGATGTATTTGTATTGCTATTATCCACAGGTACTCCGTCTATTACAAAAAGAGCCTGGTTATTCCCAGTAATACTTTTATATCCACGGAGTGTAACATCAGTAGAACTACCCATTCCGTTACTGGAGCGTATTTGTAGACCGGCAACCTGTCCTTCCAGCCCATTGATAAAATTGTTAGATTTGGTTTGATCTAACGCATTACCCCTAATTTCCTGAGCAGCATACGGTAGTTCATTTTTACTTCTTTGAATTCCCAAAGCGGTGACTACCAGTTCGTTTAGCCGGGAAGTACTGGGTTTCAAAGAAATATCAACAGTATTTTTGCTACCCACGATTATTTCTTGTCCCGTAAACCCAATACCACGAAAAATTAAGGTAGCATTATCTGGAACAGATAGTTCATATTCTCCCGCGGCGTTAGTGGCGGTACCTGTATTAGTACCTTTTACCTGAACCGTAATTCCGGGCAATGGGGTTCCGTCAGATCCTGTTACTTTTCCGCTGACCCTGTGCTCCTGTGCCAAAGCCATGGAGAAGCTCACTATAAGCATAGTGAGGACTAGTAAAGTCTTCTTCATACGTGATTAAATTTTGGTTGATTGAAAGAGCAATGTTAGATAATTATATTATATTAACAAAATATTATCATACCGGTACGTTTTGAAAATGTGAATTTTTTGTAAATAATAAAAATAATGATTTTGTTATTAATATTTATTAAAACAGAGGGCATAAGTTTATTATTTTCTCTAACTAAATTGCATGAGAATTCGTGGATGTAATTAGGTAGCTGGATAATAAGGTAAGGATTTAACAAATTATTTGTTAAATTCATATTGAATTATTCCCTAATTGCAGGTTATTTAGCAGCTATCTATGTGCAGAAAACTATCTCTCTCAACCTGATCCGGGAGAGAAACAAAGATTTGAAGAAAGTGGAGCCGGCGGGACTGATCACTTTTATGCTATTTGCTTAGGAACCAACACGTTATGAGGCAACCTGTTTCCAGCTAACCGAACAGGTAACCGAGGCTTACCGTTTGTGTTACTTTATCATGTAAAGAACTAAAGTGCAATATAAAGATACGAAAAGGATAGTCATTTTAAGCTGTTTCGGTAACTTATTTTGGAATTTCTTTGATAAAAGATTTTGCAATAGTGCGCTTTTACCATACACTATCTATACACCATCCATACTTCATCCATACCTGGGGTAGGCAGATCCCTAAAATCAATTCTTTAGGAACTCGCGAAGGTTTTCTTCCTTGATTCCGGTGAATCGGGAAAACTCGTAGGTAGTTACAAAATCCCCTCTTTCTTTATTGAATTCTTTTCGGATGCGGGCAAGGAGCTTGCGCGCCGTACGTTCCTTACGTCCGGTGATATTCATGATGTCTTTCGTATAAATCACAATGCGATTTGGGATCGTTTCCTGCATAATCCTGCACTTTCGGTACCAGAGCTTTTTTATAAGCCATACTCATCATAATCTTGCGGTGATAGTTGCGAAGTTAGTATAATTAACTTAAAAGAATATACGATACTGACCGCAGCATTTTTTTAAATTAAATTTTTATTTTATGGCAAAGCAAAAAGGAATTGTGAAGTTAGAAGGTACCATTGCCGATCTTACCTTTTACAAATCCCAGGACGGGTACCTTGCCCGGGAAAAAGGCGGCGTGCCGGCTGCCCGTATTGCAAATGATCCGGCTTTTCAAAGGACACGTGAAAACGGATCTGAATTCGGCAGAGCCGGGAAAGCAGGGAAGTTGCTCCGTAACTCCCTGCGTGGTCTGTTGCTCAATGCGTCTGATTCAAAGATGGTGGCACGCCTGACCCGTCAAATGGTGAGGGTGGTAAAAATGGATGCCGTGAATCCACGCGGCGAAAGAAATGTGATTGATGGCGAAGTCGTCCTGCTGGAAGGATTTGAATTCAATGCGCGGGGTAAGTTGGGTTCTTCTTTTTATGCCCCTTTTAATGCAGGCATTGACCGGGTAACAGGGAAGCTGAAAGTGGATATCCCTGCCTTTGTTCCTATCAATATGATTGCGGCACCTGCCGGCACTACTCATTTTAAAGTGATCTCCGGAGGTACTGAGGTTGATTTTACCAATGAAACTTTTGTAACTGATACGAAGGAATCGGGTATCCTTCCATGGGACAAAGAGCCTCCTGCCGTAATTAATCTGGAGAATACGGTTACTGCCGGCAGCACCTTACCCTTATTCATTGCGCTGGGGTTGGAATTTTTCCAACAAGTGAATGGAGTGATGTATTCATTAAAAAATGGTGCATTTAACTCCCTGGCATTGGTGAAAGTGAGCGGTGAATAGGGTTTTGAAATCCCCTTCGCAAGGAGGGGATTTCTATGTTTTATCATCTTTAACTCAGACTGCCTTTTTATGGAATTGGAACTTATCAGAGCTTATTTTCCGCAGGGGACCAATGGTGAAATTTATCATGACGGGGTGCATATTTGCTATACCATAGAATTACCCTGGGTGGGGAATCAGCATCTTGTTTCCTGCATACCTGAAGGGAAGTATGAGCTGAAGAAGCGGTTCAGTGAAAAGTTTGGGGAACATCTTCATATTATAGATGTACCAGCACGGACACTGATATTAATACATCCTGCCAATGATGCGCTTAAAGAATTAGGCGGGTGTATAGCGCCGGTTTCTATTTTAACTTCAGAGGGTAAAGGTATCAGGTCCCGGATTGCGTTTGAGTTATTAAAGTCTTTGGTCATCCCGGAATTGGAAATAAACAACCGGGTATTTATCACCTTAAAATCAGAGTACGTATGAAAGCGATTATAGAACGGGCGCAAGCCCCCACCCCTTCTTTTTTCAAGAAGCTAAGAAATATCGGATTAATGATGGCGGCGGTTTCTGCAGCAATTATTTCCGCACCAGTGGCATTACCTGTTATCATTGTCAATATTGCCGGCTATCTGGCTGTCGCCAGTGGCGTGGTGAGTGCGGTAAGTCAAATGGCAAAAGAGGCAGAGTAATGGAACAGCATTTTGATCATACTACAAAGGCAGGCGTAGCGAGTGGCACGATATTAACTGTCCTGGAAAATATTTCCTCTCAGGATTTAGTGAAAACGACTTTGTTGGCTGCCGTGGGTGCTTTTGTAAGTTTTATCGCCACTTTGATACTGAAATACATTATTCAACGGTTTAAAAAATAGTTTCTGTTAGTTGTGGTGACTTTTCCGGGTAACCGGATACAGAAAAAGGAGCTCCGATTCGTCGGAGCTTTTATATTTACAGTAGATATCCTTTCGTCTCTTCCCCCGAAAATTATTCATGTTTTGACAAAACTTCTTAACTTTGACTATCATGGAACTGCAAATAGATATAGGATTTGACCAATTGGTACAATTAGCCAAGAAACTGCCTCCTAAACAATGGACGAAGCTTAAACAGGAGGTCGATAAGCGTCAATCTGCAAGAAGATCTCCTGATGACCTTGAGACGTTTCTTCTGAATGCTCCCACTTTTTCCAATTATCAACTTGATGAAATTGCCAAGACCAGAAAAGCGATCAATCAATGTCGGACAAAATAGTTTTAGTTGACACTTCAATCCTTATTGACCTTTTCCGTAAAAAAGACAAACTTATTAATCGTTAGGGTATTTAGTGATACAAGATTTCATGCAAATGCTTGATTCTATTAGATTATGATTTTTTTTGTATCACTAAATGATGACCCCATTAATAATTGTAGATTTCCTTTCTTTTCCTTGATGAAAAGAAAGGAACAAAGAAAAATCAAGAAAAATCAAAGCTTCCACCCGCAAAGGCTCACGCTCGGCCCGCTGATTTTTCTGGCCAACGCTCCTTTGATTTCGTTTTCATTTTTTACCGGTCTCCTAAAAAAATATCCAGTTTTCTTTCCTATTCCAAGATGGTTTTTAATAGTAACTTCTTGATCTTTTTGCTTGATCAAAAAGAACCAAAAAATCAAGCGCTGACGCATCGGTACAGCATCGTTCCGAAAAAAACGAAGCTTCCACGCGCAAGGCCAGCAGCACGGCGCGCTGATTTTTCTGGCCTGCGCTTCTTTGATCCGTTGGGGCATGGGTTTTTGATCAGAATCTAATGGTATCTGACTTTATTCTATTTTAAAATTCGGGACATCAACAAAATTGATGAAAAGGGGAAAAAAGATTAACTTCACAGAGCAAAATAGTTAATTCGATGAAACTACAAGTCATACAGGACGATCAGGGCAAAGATACCGGCGTGTTTATCCCCATGAATGAATGGCTCTTAATGAAAAATAATTATCCAGATATTGAAACCATCGACAAGGATGTGCCCCAGTGGGAAAAGGATTTAATTGATCAACGGCTGGATGCCATTGCCCAAAATCCTAAGAGAGTGAGGCCTGGGAAGGAATTACTCCAGGAATTAAAACGAAAAGTTTAATGGCTTTTCAGCTATTCTTTCTCAGGATCATGCGCCTTAGCATTTATTTATAAAACAGATCCAAACAAATTTTCTTCCATCATGAGCCAAGGTATCATTTGAATTAAACATCTTTCCCATACTTGTTTGATTTTAACTGTGAAAAAAAGTGGAACCATTTTAAAAGAAGAAAGAAAGAAAGAGAAAAAAAATAAAAAAGAAAGCCTTCTTACAGGACGGCGAAGCAAAAAACCAAAAGGAAACGGAATAAAGGATGGCCTTGCGCGGCTGCTTTGCGTTTATGCCGTAGTCTTTGGGTTTTTTTCGGGTGGGCTTGTGGGAGCCGGACTAAATTTGCTTTCTCTTTTTATTTTTAAATTGGTCAATCTGATATATTCAGAAGTTATTCATTTCGGGAAACAGTTTCATCATAAAATAATATACTAATAAATTAGTCATATCAGGATTAGTAGTACTTCTTAACTTCAAAATCGAAATACAGTTTCTTGCGGGGTGGAGCAGTAATTTTATTTTCAGGCGGGGAAACAACTCGCAGAAAAAATAAAGCCAATGGAAAACTATTTTGCGGGGAGGTTAAGGGCATAGATGGGGAGAGAATGGAGCGGAGCGGAATGAAGGAACCGACCGCAGGCGCATGGAGTGATAAAAGAAATAATTTACTTTTTTTTGAATCAAAAGCTTACTCCAACCGATGCTGGCGAACATGAAATTCTTCCTGTCCAAATTAAACGATTCATTGCAGGAAATTACAGGTCTGATAAAAATGCCTATAGGTCATACTGAATTAATAGTTGTATCTAAATGAACTAATAAAAAAGTGATTCATCAGATAGTTCCCATATTTTCATCCAGTAATAAAGCCTTCTCAATCATTCACGGTTTCATATTTTTTGGTGAAACATTGAATTTTTTCTTAAAGGCTGTCGAGAAATAAGACGCGGACGAAAAACCTACTTTAAAAGCTACCTCTGAAACTTGTATTTCCTTTTGGGATAATAAAAATTTTGCTTTGGTAAGCCGTTTATTTAAAATAAAATCATTGACACTGCAACCGAGCAGCGCTTTGACCTTTCGATAGAGTTGTATTCTTGAAACACCAATGTGCTTACAAAGATCATCCACATTTAAGTTTTCATTATCCATATTCTCCTCTACAAAAGCATTTAATTCACTCAGAAAAATTCTTTCAAGATTTCCGCGTTTGTCTTGCCTGGGTTCCAGATCATAATCAGCGGAGAAATGTTCTTTCATCAATTCTCTGTTTTTTATTAAAGCGGTAATCACGACATCCAGAAAATGGAGGCTGAATGGCTTGATAATATAGTAGTCAGCCATGGATTGCATACCACGGATCTGATTCTCTTCGCTCCCTCTGGCAGTAAGGAGGATTACAGGAATATGAGAAGTCCTTATATTGCTTTTTATCATTTCAGTTAAATTTAGCCCATCCTTATTGGGCATCACAATATCCGTAATGATGATGTCGGGTATGACCTCAAAAGCCATCTGCAGACCTTTTTCTCCATCATGCGATTTATATATTTCATATTTCTTGCCAAGCCATCCACTAAGAAATGTAAGCAGGTCCTCATTATCTTCTATGATTAAAATAGAAATATCCTTTATTCCATAGCTATCTTCCTGCGGAAGCGTTGAATTTTCTATGTCCGCTTCCGATAATTCATCTATAGGAAATGAAACATCTTTATTGGTGACTTCAATAGTTTCATTTTTAATCTCATCCGAAGAGAGATGATGGCTGCCTAATGGCAAGACTACCTGGAAACTCGCTCCCGGCTGCTTTTTATTCATCAGAGACAAACTGCCATGATGTAATTTAATAAACTCGGTCGCCAAAGGAAGCCCCAACCCAAAACCTTTGCCGGTATTACTTTTCCCTTGATAGAAGGGTTCAAATATATGGGCAGCCTCCTTAACCGGAACACCCTGACCGTTGTCATCTATTTCAATGAGGACAATCTTCCTGAGGTAGTCAACGGCAATACTGAAAGTTATCCTCCCATAATCTTCTGTAAATTTAAAAGCATTGGATAACAGATTAAAGAAAACCTTATCTAACATATAGGGATCAAACCATAATGGTATTTGGGATTGAGTGGAACTAAACCGCAGGTCAATATTTCTTTTTCTGGCCATTTCTCTGAAGGAAGAAACGATATCATCAAGAAAAGCCACGATATCCCTTTCAGACGCCTGCAACTTCATTTTTTTGACATCTATTTTTCTGTAATCAATCAATTGGTTCACCATCCGGAATAATCTCAGGGCGTTTTTTCTGACCATATTTAATTGATTCCTTGAATTACCCCGAAATTCTTTATTCCCTGTCATGTCATCTATAGCCCCGAAAATGAGTGTAAGAGGCGTCCTGAATTCGTGAGAGATATTGGTAAAAAAATTAAGCTTTGCTTCTGTAGCTTCTTTTGCCTGATTAGAGAATTCAATCAGTTTGTTTTGCTGAAAAACGATTTCTTTGTTTTTTAGCCGTAAGCTCTGTGTAATCCGTTTATTACGCCTGAAGGATAAATAAGCAATACCTCCCGATAATATGGCAATGATAAGAGTAGCCAAAAGGACATAAAGGAGATTTCTTTGACTTTTATAAATCTTAAGTTGGCTGCTTATTAAATCTTGTTGCCTTTCGATATCATTTTGCTGAGATAGAATCTTATCTGATTGTAATTTCATCAGGCCCACATTAGTAGAGTCTATCACTAAAGTGTGGAGCATAATATCTTTGCTGATTTTTTTACCTTTTGCTGCCTGAATGGCTGCGTCAATAGCTTCCTTTCCGCCTGTAGGATAAAGGACCGAAGCAGTCAGAATTCCTTGAGACACCCAGGCTAATCCTAAATTGGGTCCGGGTGATGCATCCACTCCGATAAATTTGACGTTGGACTGGCTGCCCCATAATTTGTAATCCAAATAAGCGGCATGCGCCATGACATCGTTTTGTCCAAAGACTAAATTGGCCTCTTTTGCAATAGGTTTAATTTTTTCAATCTGAGCCGAGGCGCTCGTGTCTGTCCAGTCCGTATATACTTCAGCGATAATTTGGACACCGGGAAATTTTTTTAATGCATCTGTAAAACCATGATGTCTTGCAATAGCTGGTGTGGAACCAGGTAATCCCTGAATTTCAACAATTTTTCCCTTACCGTTTAACAACCGCCCTGCATACTGTCCGGCAAGAAAGCCTATTTGATAATTATTGGCTCCCACATAGGTGGTATATTGATTGGAAGAGGTTTTTCTGTCCACAACGATAACCGGTATTCCCTTTTGATATACTTTATTTATAATTGGCGTAAGCGGTTGGGCTTCGTTAGGTGAGACAATCAGCACATCAATATGTTGTTTCAATAAATCTTTAATTTGTTGGATCTGGGTTTCATTATTAATCATAGCATCCTTGTATAAGAAGGTTACATGGGAATAAAATGCCAATTCCCTATGCATTTCCGCTAATTGGGAACGCCTCCACCCGTCTTCGCCGGTACATTGAGAAAACCCGATTACGATATTGTTTTTATTCGATTTACATCCTGCTATAATGAGCAGGAAAGCCATAAAAACAAATTTTAAACATATACTTATTTTCTTACCCATTGGCATAATTAAACAATCTTTTTTAGGTATGCATTCATTTTAATCACCTTAAAATTACTTCAAGTAAAATGATTTTCAATAATACAACAGACTAATTTCTGCCCTTCACACTTCCATCAGTTAGAAATACGGACTTCAAATGATACAAAATCTAAGGAAGCCGATATAAAATCAAAACAGGTTTGGTAAATGAGTTTATAAATAATTGATTTTTAACGAGATAAAATAGATACAATATCTAAAGAAATTGATACGGATGTGATTGGAAAAGGAGGGCGCCTACGGCTATCTTGTGCTTATAATTTTTATCAATGAAATATTTAGACAAAGTGTACATCTGGTCATTAGTGATAGCCATCGGTGGTTTTTTATTTGGCTTCGATACAGCAGTGATATCAGGGGCAGAACAGACAATACAGCATTATTGGGATTTATCAAGCATCCAAATTGGTTTTACTGTTTCTATTGCCATTATCGGTACCGTAATCGGCGCTCTCACCGGTGGGACTCCCTCTGACAGTTTAGGCCGAAAAAAAACATTATTTTTTATAGCTGTATTATATTTATTGTCATCCATTGGAACAGCATTTTCCACTAATTGGGAATTGTTTCTCGTTTTGCGCTTTATTGGCGGTATCGCCGTTGGGGTTTCCTGTGTAGTAGCGCCTATTTATATTTCTGAAATATCCCCCGCTGACTCCAGGGGGAGGTTAGTTGCTCTTTTCCAATTTAATGTGGTAGTCGGTATTCTTCTGGCCTATGTATCGAATTATTTCATTAGTATTTGGTTGCCGGGAAATATTGCATGGAGGGTCATGTTGGGTATTTTGGCAATCCCATCGCTTATTCTCCTTATTTGCATCAGGTTCGTTCCAGAAAGCCCACGATGGCTTATATTAAAGAAGAATCATATAGATGAAGCGAAGGCTATATTTTCTCAAATTGACCCCCAAGAAGCTAACAATATTGTCAAAACCATCATTAATCACAAAGAAAATGCTGAATCACCCAAAGTGTCATTGTGGCAAAAGAAATATTTAGCGCCCATCGTGTTTGCAGGCTTGATTGCCTTTTTTAACCAGGTTGCCGGCATTAACGCTATTATTTATTACGCACCCAGGATTATTGAAATGACAGGACTTGGCAAAAGCGCTTCATTACTTTCCACGATTGGTATTGGTTTAGTTAACTTCATTTTTACGTTAATCGCCATGAACTTTATTGACAGGATTGGCCGAAGGAAACTAATGCTGGTTGGCTCTATTGGGTTGGTGGTTACACTGGGGTTGATATCCAGATCATTTTACCTGCAAGATTTTGGTAATTTATTGGTAGTTATTTTGTTATTGATTTACATCGCCTTTTTTGCATTCTCACAAGGAGCTGTAGTTTGGGTTTTTATCTCAGAAATATTTCCTAACCAGGTACGCGCAAAAGGACAATCGTTAGGGAGCTTTATAAACTGGGCTTCAGCCGCTCTGATAGCCTTTTTATTTCCGGTCCTTGTGGCGCGCGGTCATACCGGTGGAACCTTCTTGTTTTTTACAATTATGATGGTGCTGCAATTAATTTTCGTGATTCGTTTCATGCCGGAAACCAAAGGGAAATCATTGGAACAAATAGAATCGTATGTTTTAGAAGAAGAAAATTCAAAACAACAAGTCTATGAAACAAAATAAAAATACACCTAAAGTTGCCTGCTTCGGCGAAGTGTTATGGGATATGTTACCGGGAGGAAAACGAATAGGCGGCGCACCGCTGAATGTAGCCTATCACCTGAATAAGCTTGGCACCAAGGCCGCTATTATTAGCAGGGTGGGCCAAGATGAGCATGGTAATGATATCGTCCGGTTCATTAACCAATCAGGTATTGAAGATTCTGTGTTACAGGTGGATGCAATCCATTCTACAAGTCATGTAGAAGTTACTATTAACGAGAAAAAGGAAGCCACGTATGACATTATCAATAATGTTGCATGGGATTTTATTGATTGGAACGAAGCAGTTAATAAGATTGCGGCTGAAGTTGAATATATTGTTTTTGGGTCACTTGTTATGCGTAGTAAAGTCTCCGGTAACACCCTCGTCAGGTTATTAAACATAGTCCCTTTTAAAATATTTGATGTCAACCTAAGGACACCTTTTTATTCAAGGGAAATCATTCAAATACTTTTGGAAAAGACAGATATCGTAAAAATGAATGAGGAAGAATTAAAAATTATTTCGCAATGGTTTTACCATCCATCGGGTATTCAGGAAAGTATGGAGTCCTTACTAAATATGTTTAGTTTGAAAAATATCATAGTGACTTCAGGAGCTAAGGGAGCACACCTTCAAAGTAAGGATCATTATCTTTTTGTAGATGGATACAAGGTTACGGTAGTAGATACAGTAGGAAGCGGAGATGCCTTTCTGGCTGGTTTCATCTCACAATTTATCAGAGGGGCCCCTTTAGCTGCCTCATTAGAAATCGCCAATAAAATGGGGACGTTCATAGCACAAAAACCAGGTGGATGTCCGGACTATACCTTGAGTGAAATGGAAGAATTTAAAATCAATTCCTTTAATCAAATTTAATAACTATCTAAACACTTTATCATGAAACGAATATTATTCATTTCCGTTTTTTGCCTGCTTTCGCTCTACGGATTTTCACAGAACGAAACTATACAAGGTAAAGTAGTTTCCGATAATGGTTCGCCATTGGTGGGAGCTTCTGTCACAGCAATAAAAGCAGGAACAGGAACTGTTACCGATAATAACGGCTCTTTTGTAATATCAATAAATGGACCGGATTCTTTGGCGATAAGCTATATTGGTTATGCCAATAAGATTATTCATGTAATTCCGGGAGCAAAATCCATAACGATAACATTAAAAGGAAATATCGGGTCACTTAATGAGTTGGTAGTAACTGGTTATCAAACTCAAAAAAAGGTTGATTTGACAGGAGCTGTCGCTGTAGCGAATATTAATGATATTAAAGATATCCCTAATAATAATCCGATGCAGGCCTTACAAGGGCGTGTGGCTGGTTTATTCGTGACATCAAGTGGTGATCCCAGCGCTACCAATAATACTATTGTAGTCAGAGGATTTAACACTTTAGGCTTCAACTCTCCACTTTATGTCATTGACGGTGTTTCGACAACTAATCCGGCGGTTTTTCAAAGCTTAGACCCCAATACGATCCAGAGTGTTCAAATACTGAAAGATGCTTCTTCCGAATCTATTTATGGGTCAAGGGCTTCTAATGGGGTAATTATCGTTACAACAAAACAGGGAACCGCGGGGAAAATAAGAGTACAATTTAACAGTAGTCTTACTGTAGAAAACTATGCAACGAAGGTACCGGTTTTGACCAGCCAACAAATGGGACGTGCAATTTGGCAGGCAGCAGTTAATGACGGCGTGAATCCCAACACTGCCACCACACTCTTTACCTATACCCAGCATGCGGGGCCAAATGGATACCCGGTCTTGGATAAAATAACTCCGATAACTTATTTAGGAGGAGATACCTCAGAACCTTCAGCAAACACAAACTGGCAGGATTTAGTATTCCATCCAGGATTAATCACTTCTAATGATTTAACGCTCACAGCAGGGTCTGAGCATAGTAGTTTATTACTGAATCTGAATTATCTGAATAATACCGGAATGATGAAGTTCAATAATGGTTATCGCCGTTATGGAGCGAGAGTTAATGTGGCGACTAACATGTTTAATAATAAGCTTAAAATAGGAAATAACCTTCAATTCTTTCAATCTTCCGAAACGCCTGTCCTGACAGACCTCGGTGGAGCTCCGGTGCAGTATGATGCTATATTTGTAAGCCCATTGATACCGGTCTATACAACCAAAGGGGAGTTCGCCGGCCCCTTGGGCTCTGGATTTTCCGATCGTAATAACCCATTACACATGTTATATGTTAACCGTTGGAATAGGGACAATGAATTTAACTTTTTTGGAAACTTATATGCACAATTAGAACCCATCAAAAATCTGGTATTTAATTCAAGTTTCGGTTACAGCTATGACAACATTTATCAGAGGTTTATAATACAAAAATACCTGGAAGGCTTCATTAGTAGTCAAAATAATAGTTTAACCATTGATCAGAATCAGGAATTAAATCTAACATGGACTAATACTTTAAATTACCATTTGGATGCAGGACAAAGTTCAGTTGATTTTCTGCTTGGGACAGAAGCCATCACGCGTACTTTGGTTACCCAGCAGGACTTTAAACAAGGCTTTGCCTTCCAGAATAATGATTACTTTCAACTTAATGCGGGGACAGGTGTTACCACGAATGGGGGTACCTCAACCGGTAATCAATTATTATCTTTTTTCGGCAAAATCAACTATTCATTAGCACACAAATATTTGGCCTCCGTCACCCTCAGAAGGGATGGGTCATCAAGATTTGGTCCAAATAACAGGTATGGTTGGTTTCCGGCAGCAAGCCTTGGTTGGAGAATAAACAATGAAAAATTCTTTAAGAATATCTCCTGGATTTCGAATTTAAAAATCCGAAGCGGAGTAGGGGTTACCGGTAACCAGGAAATCGGTGATGTAGCCAGCTTAGCGCTTTATCAGACCAACTATGGTACTGTGGGAGAGACAGGGCAATTTCAGAATTATGCTGCCGGAGCCAACAATGGGACAGCTTATGATATTGCCGGTGTGGGTACGGGTAATCTTCCGTCGGGTTATGTAGCAGTGCAGGCAGCAAATCCCAACTTGAAATGGGAATCAACACTTGGTTACGACGAGGGGATAGATTTTGGCTTTTTAAATGGCAAAATCAACGGATCATTTGATGTTTTCTTCAGGAAAACTACGAATATTCTTGTTCGACCACCCTATCCGGGAATTGAAGGAGAAGGACAAATTAAATGGGTAAATGGTGCGAGTAAATCCAATAAAGGGTGGGAAGTGGATTTAGGTTATCAGGATCAATTTGGACCAATTTCTCTTTCAGTAAACGGAAATCTGTTTTCTTTCCGCGATGAAATTACCTTTTTACCAGCATCTGTTATCAGCGCCTACCCCGGAAATATCCAGCAAACTATTTTAGGTCATTCAGCTTTCTCCATGTTTGGGTATGTGGTACAAGGAATATATAAGGATCAAAAAAATGTGAGTTCTCATGCTACTCAACCGGGTGCAGCACTGGGGAGGTTAATGTATAAGGATTTGAATAATAATGGTAAAATTGATGCAAACGACCAAACATGGATCGGAGTTCAGGTACCCGATCTGAATTATGGGCTTCAGGTTAACCTTGGTTACAGATCTTTCAGCTTATCTTTCTTCCTCCAGGGTATTTCAGGTATTAAGGTAAATAACGGCAACAAAGGAGCTACAGACTTTGTCGGACTTAATCCGGGAGTAAATTTTGGAAAACGTACACTTGATGCATGGACCTCACAAAATCCCAATTCCATGATCCCTGCTTTATCTCTCGTAGATAATAATGATGAGTCAAGGTTCTCAAGCTATTTTGTTGAAAATGGTTCTTACATGAAATTTAGAAATATAGAATTGGGTTATACGATCCCCCATTTTATCCAAGGCTTAGACCAACTAAGGGTTTACTTAATGGGTGAAAATTTATTAACCTTTAAACAAAATCGGGGAGCAAATGCTTTTACAGGGCCTGACCCTGAAAATCCGGGAAGTAACTACCCTATTCCCCGGAAAATAACTGCAGGTGCAAATATTTCCTTTTAACATTTAAATGAAGAAAAATGAAATCTTTTAAAATTAATAACACAATAATTGTTATCCTCATTTCGGTCTTCGTTACCGGAATGACTTCTTGCAGTAAGTTCCTTAATTATAGTCCCAAAGGGACTGTGACCGCGGCTGATCTAAATACCCCTCAGGCTGCCGATCAGATGGTTATAGCTGCATATGCGTCTCTGGGGAATAGTGGGTGGGGTAACCCAATCGGTAGCATGTGGGTATGGGGTAGCATCCGTTCAGATGAAGCCTTTAAAGGAGGTGGCGCAATCACAGACCAGGGCCAATATAACCAGTACGAGCAGTTTAATTTAATTACAACAGATATGGGTGAAACTGACTTATTATGGAATACCCTATTTGC
The DNA here is from genome assembly GCA_004322015.1 of Chitinophagaceae bacterium. Taxonomy (GTDB): domain Bacteria; phylum Bacteroidota; class Bacteroidia; order Chitinophagales; family Chitinophagaceae; genus FW021-bin31. The sequence goes on along the minus strand of SCQT01000204.1, from coordinate 1,519 downwards.
AGGCGTTGCCCGTGCCAATGCTGCCTTGCGAGTTATTGATGCCTTACCAATTTCAGAATATCCTCAAAAATTAGAGCGTCGGGCTGAATGTCGATTTCTACGGGGTCATTTTTATTTTTTACTGAAAGAAATATTCAAATGGGTACCTTATGCTGATGAAACGGTATCCATAGATAGTTTACCATTAGTTTCTAACCGGCAATATTCAAATGATTCACTTTGGGATAAAATTGCTCAGGATTTCCAATTCGCCGCAGATAACCTGCCGGCTAACCAAACTGACGTAGGCAGGCCTACAAAATACGCAGCGATGGCTTACCTCGCAAAGGTCCGATTATTTCAGGCTTATGAACAGAATGATAATAATAATCAGGTAACAAGCATCAATACTCAGGATCTGCAAGATGTGGTATCCTTAACCGATAGTATTATCCTATCAGGGAAATATCACTTAGATGCAGATTATGCCGATAATTTTACATTGGATGGAGAAAATGGACCTGAGTCTGTGTTTGCTATCCAATATTCTATTAATGATGGAACGCAGATCGGAAGACTTGATATGGATGATGGATTAAATTATAGTGTATCTACTCTCTATGGTTGCTGTAGTTTCCATATCCCCAGCCAGAATATGGTCAATGTTTTCAAAACAGATGCAGACGGATTGCCAGAATTCGGTTATTTCAATGATACTTCACTGATAACTGAATCTGATTTTATGACAAATGGTATTGACCCCAGACTGGACCACACCTGTGCTATTGTCGGACATCCTTTTAAATATCAACCCAATGTAATTTTTGATTCCAGTTGGGACCGCGTACCTCAAATTTACGGTTACCATGACTGCATGAAGGAAATCCTGCAAGCCAACAGCCCTGGACTGAAAAAAGTTGGGCCATTTTTTGGAAGCGCTAAGAATATTGATATTATACGTTATGACGATGTGCTATTATGGCGTGCAGAAGCTTTAATTCAGTTAGGAAGGCAGGACGAAGCACTACCTCTAATTAATGAAATACGAACCAGAGCAGCTAATAGCACTGAAAGATTAAAGCTGGCGGATGGAAGTTTCGCCTCTAATTATCGGATCAGCACTTACCAGCCGGGTATCAATTGTAACTGGACACAAGCCTACGCTTTTGCCGCTTTACAATATGAACGAAGATTAGAATTCGGAATGGAAGGATCCCGCTTTTTTGATTTGGTAAGATGGGGTATCGCCGCCCAAACTCTCAATGATTACTTTGCTGTTGAAAAGACAAGGTACAATTTCCTGGAGAATGCTCATTTTGCTCAAGGCAGGGATGAATACCTGCCTATCCCTCAGGCAGAAATTAATCTGACTCATGGCCTCTATAAACAAAACCCCGGGTGGTGATATGAATGTTGGATAAAAATGATTATTTTGTTCTCTTTATACAATAAATATCATGGATAAAATAAATAAAATGAGATCTATAGCTCCATTCTTTTTTATTGGGATATTTTTTGCAGGATTTTTGTTCCCCTGTGT
>SCQT01000203.1 GCA_004322015.1 Chitinophagaceae bacterium | reverse complement strand
TATGCCACCCAAATCTTCATACATCCAGACAACTAAGTCACCCAATAACATGACATGATTCCCTGAATTCATAGCAGGATCAGCGGTATTGCCATTCCATAATTCCCAGATAGTAGTAGCGCCTTCTTTGGCCATATACCCCCAACTCGGGTATGTTGTGTTTGTATCAAGCCTAAATGCGAGATCAGGGCGTCCAAAGCGGGTTAACGTTCTCATTAATTGCTGGGCACCAACCAATCCCGTGCTAATATGTCCATGAAACTTATCCATCGTAGTATTTACTATCTGCTGAAAGGTTTTGCTCCGGAGACTATCGGGGACCAAATCATACGCTAAAGCCAATACATCAGCGGTGGCAGTATTATTGGAGTAGGCGCCGGTCGTATCATTCAGGTATTTTTTATTAAATGCTGTTTTAACGCTGTCTCCTAACATTTCAAAGGCACTTTTATCAGCAGGTTTATGCAACAGATTTGCAAAATGTTCCATCAGTTGAAGCATCCGGTAATAAGTAACGGTCCCAAGATAAGCCCCTGCGGTAATTCTTGTAGAATCAGTAGAATGGATCAGTTCGGGATTTTCAGGCGGCATGCACCAGTCACCGTAAGTATCTTTATTGAGGATCCCGTCTTTCATATATTTATCCTTCATATAAGACAGCCATAATTTCATAGAAGCATAATGTTGTTCTATGGGCTTCAGATTATCAAACTGATGGTAAAGCATATTGGCAATAATCACATAAGCGCCCGGCCAGGTCATATTGTCGCTATACACTTTCCAATAGGTAGGCGCCACATCAGGAACGCTTCCATCAGACAATTGTGCATCCTGGATGTCCTGCAGCCACTTGGCATACAAAGTATTATTATCGAAAATAAAACTCTCTCCATACGAGCCTACAGCCCGGTCTCCAAGCCATCCCATCCGTTCATCCCGTTGCGGACAATCAGTGGGCATGCCCCTGTAATTACTTCTTATGCCCCAGTAAGCATTATGATATACCTGGTTAACGACACTATCAGAAGTTTCAAAATGACCGGTTGTTGGCAGATTGTCATATACCACCCTCCCCTGAATATCCGAAGGGGTTAGTTCACCCGGATAACCGCTCACTTCCACATATCTGAATCCATGATAGGTGAAATGCGGCTCCCATACCTGTTTACCCGATTTCATAATATAATGATCGGTAGCCTCAGCAGAACGAAGGTTGGCTGTATATAAAACAGAATCAGGATTTAATCTTTCTGCGAAACGCATCGTGACCGTATCTCCTTTTTTACCATCTCCGATCCTGATACGCGCCCATCCCACCATATTCTGACCCATATCCACCAAATATTTTCCATCAGGCATTTTAGTAACGGACTTTGGCTTTAAGGAATCCATCACCGTAATTAAGGGATCCATCTGTGCTTCTACCGTATCGCAGGGAGCGGATACTGATTGCGCCTGCAGCCAATGGCTGTCATCGAATCCCGGTTTTGACCACCCAGGCATTTCCAATGTGGCATTATAATCTTCCCCATCGTATTCGTTATTGGCAATCACCGGCCCGTGAGCCGTCACTTTCCACGTTGAATCACTGACAATTTTTTGCACGGAGCCATCTTCATGCGTAATTTCCAATTGCACTAACATTTTAGGATAACCAAAATTCATAATAGGCGGAATACCCTTGGGTCCCCAACGCATGGTAAAGAAACGTCCATTGCCTAAAATAACACCAATCGTGTTTTTCCCTTCACTGATATTCTTAGTGACGTCAAACGTGTTATAAAAAACCCTGTCGTTATACTGTGTAGGATCAGGGGATAGTTCTTCCTTACCGATCTTTTCACCATCCAAGTACAATTGATAGATACCCAGTCCACTGATATAAACAACCGCTTTTTTAATTTTCTTCTCTGCTGAAAAATCCTTCCTGAAATACCTTGCCGATAATCTTGTATGCACTGCATGCGGGTCTTCCCAACTGAAGGCAGAATCCAATCCGGTCCATTTTGCGCTCCAGTCGCTTACGTTGAGCAATCCCATACTCCAGTGAGCCTTTTCACTCACCAAACTATCTTTCCTGTCATTCAGCCAGACATTCACTTTCCAATAACATCTCATTCGGCTCGTCAAAGGGCTTCCGGCATATTTTACATTGACGGAGGAATCGGATATTATTTTCCCCGAATTCCACAGATCATAATCCCCTTTTTCCAAATTTTCTTTTGAGGAAGCCACCATCACCTGATAAGCCGTTTGCATGACACCTCTGCCAGGAGCAGTGATCTCCCAGCTAAGGCGGGGCTGAGTAATGTCTATCCCGAGGGGATCCTGAAGAAACTCACACCGTAGGCGGGTGACGGAAAATTCAGGACCATTATGCACGCAGGAGGTAAAAAGAGCCATAAGGCTGATTAATCCGGCAAACAGGGAAGTTTTTTTATACATAATCTCGATTTTTTTATGGTAATAATAATCTGGAGGCAAAGATATAAGTGGCCATTAAAGAAACTATCCTGTGGTATGCTGCTTCAAGAGACTCGTGCTAAATCAAGGTTTTTTGTCCAAGAATAAATATCAAATGATTATTTTCAGGAGAAATTCTGAGAACAGCATCGCCTCCGGTTTAGGAAATAAACTCATTCCGGTCTGACAGAATAATTTAGTCCCCTGAATTGGCAATTTACTATCACAGAACTTATATCTTGACAGACAGACCGGCCGAGGAAGCAGCAGACAGGTACATAAACCAATTAACAGAATAACCTCCACGCATTTTAATATTTATTTGTCCCTCACTAATATCCACCATAAGCGTATCTCCAAACAATTCTAATACAATTTTTTTATTGACCATTACTTTCACCGTTACCGAATATATCTTTCACCACATCTAAATACTGCATCTTATATAATGTGTCTGGTTCTAAATAACTTCCTTCCGACCATTCATTCCAGGCATTAATGGTGATCAGCCCAGGCTGCTTTGGATGATCATCTATAAATTGTTTGGCCATGATAAGGTATTTTCTGAATTTAGCCGGAGTGGAGTTGGTAATATAACCCACCTTAAAAGGAAATCTCGGATTAGGATCCCATCCCACGGTAACATTTGGGTTATAAGGGATAGAAAAGCTATCACTATACTTCTTCCAAATCGCAATAGATGACATTGCCCATTTATCATAATCACCAGTCGGATTTCGAATATGTGCCCAGGTATAGTTTGTAAAACTATTAAATCCAAAGTACTGTAATACCTTGTCTTGAGTTTTTATCTTATCTGAGTTCATAAGTTTCAAGCTGTCCGGAACAGCAGACCATAAAATAGCCTGGAGATAAAGTCCTGGAAACCCAGCCCGAATTGTCTCCCTTCGAAAATAGTTTAGCGCATTCATTGCCTCTTCAGGTCCACCTAATCCTTTAATGAAATTGGTGAGTTCATATATACTAAATACCGGTTTACCATCAATCTTATAATAAGAAGGGTTCTTGAAATACTTGTTGATAACACGTGCTACAATAGTATGAAAAACTGAAGAATCTACCTTTCCTGTCCAATAAATTAAATTTTTATCGGGATTTTTAGGATCCCAATATGATGTGGCATCATGATTTGCCCACATAATATAAAACCTCATTCTGTTATGATTAGCCTTTAAGAATCCACTATCCAAACAAGATTCCAATAAGGGTTTATTATCATACCAATACCAATCAAAGATAAAAATATTTACACCATGGGTAATTGCAGCATGGATATTCTTGTCCATCACCTTGGGGTCAGATTCATCTTGGTAGCCCCAAAGAGGAACTCGTGGTTGCCTTTCTATAGAATCCTTGGGTTTTGCATTATATATAGTCTGCCATTCTCCTACCTTATCTGTAAAAATAAATTCTAATCGCGGGTCATAATGAAAATCGGGCCAGTAAAAGGCAGCGACATCGTACTTCTGCTTTGCGTTATCCTTACCAGACTGGCATGATTGAAACAACAAAAATGAAGGTAATAAGCAAATGACGGATACAGTTAATCCTATTTTCATAATAATTATTTCAACATTAATTACTCCTTCCAAATACAACGGTAATTAAACCTTCTGTCAGGTGCACTATCGCCATTAATACAAAGAGAAATAGGAGTTTTTAAATCTTTTGGATTGTCGCACCAGTGAAAATCAAAGGTGAAACGATCCCCTTTTAGCCCCAGTAATTCTCTTGGAATGTCAATTTCCAGTTTATTTCCCTGATAATGGTACAGCAATCTACTGATCTCAATCCACTTCTTAGAACTTGCATCATACTTCATTAGAGAGGTAGTTTTCTTATTAATATTTTTGTTAATCAAAAAATCATATCCGTACCACCCTGTACTAGAATTTTTATCTGCATCAATCAGTAACAACATCCAATTATTCCCAGTGTATGAAGTGAGAGGGGCACTGGTTTCTGCATAGAAATATACATTTTTTTTATCTACGGCTACTTTGCAGGTAATAATATCATTACGGCCGGAATTATTAATATAATGTAGTCCTCCATAACCATTATAATTACGATGAACAGTATCTCCTTTTGCATCCCGGTATTCCACTTTGATACTGTTCCAATCAGAAAAGCCACTATTTATTTTTATAGTATGTAATCCATTCAATACAGGAATGGGACGAGCCCCTTTATAACGACGTATATTCTCAGCCATTTGCATATAGTAGTTATCCATATAGCCCCCATTCATCGGACTAATGGTACGGTTAAATTCTGCGTTATATTGATCTACAAAAAAATACCGGCTATTCCTGCGCATGAATTTGATCGTTTTATCATCTGGTGGAGAATATTTCCCTGCAGTCCATTCATTCCAATCATTCAGATATAAAAATTGAGGGTCGGCTTTGAGGGCTTCATTCCACCTTTGTTGAAAATAAATACCGTAACCTTCAGGATGCTCCACCGTTCTGCCCAACCAGGATACATAAGCAGAATCAGGAAGATCATATTGATTTAAGGGAGGCTCGCCGGTTTTCTTTGTCCAGGATTTTCCTATCATGGAAGACGCATGCTGAGCAGGTGTTACTGCAAATTCTTCAATTTTTCCATTATGCTTGGAAGCCAACTCGAAAGGAGTTAATGCACTCACTCTTTCATCTCCCATATCATATCCAAAGCTCCAGTTATCTTCCGTACCCACGAACCGCCTTCCAGCCCATTTATAATATCCCCACCACATAGTTCTCAGAGTAAAGAAATTTTTCACTTCTTGTGTGTAATCGGTCAGGTATTTTTTAGTATAATAAGGGTCTTTATAATTCGGATCATTCGGATTTGTCAGTGCAGCGCTATCATAATTGGGATTAGGATTTTTTACCCCTTCCCCATTAGCATCTACAATAGGGTTTGCATTATATAATAATAAGGGTTTCCCATCCCAGTAAAACCAAAGGTCCTTATATTTTTTATCTTTATAAATCCGATCATATAAGTCCTGAACAACTTTGATCACCGGACCATTGAAAGCCCAAAAACAGAATTTAGGCACTTTATTTCCTTCTGCTCTCATCTTTTGCATAACATTGAAAACAGTATTCCATTGATCCCAATATTCAACCGCATTAGTCACGTCCATAATCAATACATCCACTCCCGCATCTGAAAGCATTGATATATCTTTTCGAATTACATATTTATCTTTACTTAAAAAATAACCATTTTCAGGTTCCCCCCAATGATATGAATGATAGGAATTCCATGCGGGATCTTTTGCGTTGAAACGAACCTCAGGATATGCTTTTAATATTTTAGTGACATCTGCCCTGTAAGGGCTGTCTAATTTATATAAGTTATCTGTATGCCATGTAATATAAAAGATGCTCACAATGCGACGATGATCTTTTTTAACGGGTCCTACATCTTTGAATGTAGGCATTTTTCTTCCCAGAGCATCTGTTCCAACCCAGGTATCGGAATAAAGGTCGCGATAATAAGGTGTATCTGAAAATGACTGCGCCAAAGCGGAGACAGAAATAGCTAAAGTGGTAATAAATAGAAATAAATATTTCATAATTATTCATTATTTTTTGTTGGTAACCAGCTACAAATATGTGTACCATTCCAATTATTAACGGATGCATAATCCTCTACTTGGATATAGCCCTTGGTTGTAGGCACACGAAATTGCATTCTCGTTCCAGGTAGGGTGGGTGTCTCAGGAACAACATTTACGTACCCGTTCTTCGAGATAATAGAAACTGGCTTATTATAATTAGAATCAATATTCTGATCCCTCGCGAGGACAACAGGGCCTCTGACCAGCGCTACAAAATGGTACCCCGAAGGGTTGCTCCCATGAGGTGCATGTATAAGCCGGCATCTCAAATCAAGATGTAACCGGATTTGATCACCCGTAGACCATTTTCGTTCAATCGTCTTATAAGTCCCTGGTTTAACCTTTAATGATCTCCCATTGACTTTCAATATGGTAGTCTTGCTCCAAGCGGGGATACGAAGTTTAATGGCAAATATTTCAGGCTGATTTGGACTTACTCTTATTTTTATATCTCCCGTCCTCGGATAATCTGTCAGTATATCTAACTTCACGCTATTCCCATTTTTGGTTTTTGCTGTAGCTGTACCTTCATTATAGAGATTGATCACAGGTCCATTAGGAGAATTCATCACAGCGACAAAAGGAATATAAGCTAGCCCCATAGGCCCGTTCAGGTTGCAGCAGGTAATTGTTAAATTACGAAAATTACTACCCCAGCCATGAATATTTGTTTTAATGCCGTCTAAAAGATTAATGTAACTAAATCCTGTTCCATCCGGTTTCATGGCACCAATCAATCCATTGTAAATATATTTTTCCATATAATCTGCTGCCAGAGGATCGCCGGTCAATTTCAATATTTGCGCACAGAATTGCGTCCATGTTACTCCGGCACAGGTCTCCATCATGCGCTTAATATTTGGATTGGACTGTTCAAAATGCGTATTGTCCCATGCTTCTCCATACACATCCGGATGATAAGGCTGATCTCCTCCTCCATTGCCTATGATTGTAATTTCTTCTTTTTGAATATTGTGAAACAGGTTTAGCACAGCTTGTTTTATATATTGATCTCCTGTAACCCGGTAATACTCTATCAGACCATCAAACAACGACATCATTTCATAAGCCTTCGGATATGTGCCGCCCATTTTATAAGTAGGCACATTATTATATGCTTGTTTTATTAAATTATATCCTTTAGCTCCACCCTGATTGACAATATATTTTGCAAAATCCAGGTAACGTTTATAACCGGTTATCTTGTAGAGTCTCATAATTGGATCTAATATCGTACTGGATTCAATATGGTTAGGACTCCAGCCCTGGTCCAGGATATTTATTTTAGGCGGAGGACCAATTTGTCTTAAAGTACAATCCGCTTCATCTATCATAGCTTTCAAGACTTTGGGATCTTTATCTACAAGGGTATAATATCTTTCTAAACCCAACAATACATATGTCCTTTCCCAAAGATCGCCACCCGGTCCGTCGGGTTGTTTAGAAACAGGAGAAGCACTAATACTCCCATTTGAACGTCGGGTCGTCAACAAGTCTGCCACTGTTTTATGTAGTATTTTCTTTAATTCAGGATTATGAGTATATCTATAAAACATACACCCCGAACGAACGGCCTTACCCCACATTTCTCCTTCGGCAAAAAACGTTCTTCCGTTTCTGAAAATATCCACAAATGCAGCATAAGGAACAATGCCCATATTCCAATGTATAAGCGAATTTTTTATGTCATTTTGCAGATAACCATTCAAATAAATATGGCCGGGCGGCAGCGGTTCGAAGACATCCCTTTCCTGTGCAGGTAAAACAAAGGACATCATCACCAGGATCAGTATAAATGGAATAACGTTCAAATTGATATTCCATAGCGATTTTTTTTTGTATAGGATCATTCTTTTTAATAATTACACTAAGATTATTTAACAAAATAATGATAATTAAATCTTCCTGATGGTGCCACATCTCCATTCACCCAAAAATCCATAATATGGCCGGGGTTTTGCATGTTATCTGACCATTTAAATTCAAAATCGGGCTTATCACTTACTCCCAGAGACTTTTTAGATACTTTTATTTCAAGCTTGTTCTTTTTTACAGCATAATCAACAAGAGCGACAGGTCTCCAATCCCATCCTTTTTTGCTTTTTTCAAGTAGCCCCTTCTTTCCAGGATTAACCAGATTAATTACAAAATCATATCCTTCCCATCCAGTTTTATAATTGCGATCAACATTTATGAAAAGCCGCATCCATCCGGGATCACTCGATGGTGTCAAATCCTTAACTGTTTGAACATAAAAATAAATATTGTTTGTATCTCTCGCTACTTTAGCCAATATAATATCATTACGTCCTGTATTATTTACATAATGCAGGCTACCCCAACCTGCGCTATTACGATGTTCAGTACTCCCTTTATAAGCTTCAAAATTCGGTAACACATCTTTCCAATCCCCAAACTTCCCATCAATAATTATGGTTTTAGAATCGGAAGCGGCCTGTTCCGGTCTTACTCCCTTAAAACGTCGTATATTAGCCACCATTTGATAATAATAATCATCTTTATACCCTCCTTTCATCGGCTCTATATCCCGGCTACGCTCTTCACTAAATTCATCAGGAAATGCATTGGGTTGCTTCTGCCATACTTTATACCTGCCGGCGATCCATTCATTCCACCCGTCTATAAATATAAATTCAGGATCCATTTCCAGTGCCCGGTTCCATTGTTCCTGAAAATTATAACCATGATTTACCGCGCCAGGGGTATCAATCTGACCGTGAGCATGTGTATAACTTCTGCCAAAAGCATTCGGTGCATTCATGGCTGTAAGGCCTCTTTCCTTTGACCAATTCTGCGCTACACCAACAGGTATCTGTTCATAATTTCCATCCTTTCTCTTGATAAAGCCATGTTGCGGATATATCTGCAGCCACCCCCACTGATTTGGTTTCTCTTCTCCCTTATTATAAGCCGGCTGTCCGGGACGGAATGTAAAAAAGTTTTTAATTCTTTTGCGTAAATTAGCCTCAACAATATCTCCCGGTACGTCTTTAAGTAATTCGGGATAAGCCATAATGAGAGGTTTACTCTTCCAATAAAACCAGAGATTTTTATAAAGTCCGGGCTTATAAAAATTTTGATATAGTTTTTCCATAGCCTTCAAGCTTGTCTGTTGGGCAAAAAGTCCCAGCATAAATGCGATATAAGGAGTTTTCACTCCCTCTTTTCTCGCTTTGGACCAAACCCGGCACAATTTCATATACGTTTTTTTCCAGGTGATATCCCCATTGGTACAATCAAAAATAACTACATCCACTCCTGCGTCTGCCAGCATTTCTGCATGTTTGCGTAATACCCATCGATCTGTATCCTGATAATAACCAAATAATGGTTCACCCCAATAAAAGGGTACATTCCCTTTTGGCCAAATTGGATCATTATAATTTTCAATAGCTTCAGGTTTTCTTTTCAATATCTTTGTTACATCATTAGGGCCTTTTTTCTCATAAGCATTACCCGTATGCCAGGTCCAGTAAAAAATACCTACATATTTATCTTTTCGTGGGCCGCCTACTTCTTTATATCCCGGTAATCTTCTGCCAAGTGCATCCGTAGCAGGAAAATTTGCTCCATAGTTTATTGGAGAAGATTGCGCGGATGTTCCCCGAAAAAAATAAAGTAGCATCACTGCTAAAAAGAAAGATTTCATATTTATTATCATTATTGTCCGAGTAAAATCATACAACTATAGCCTATACTCCTTTGCAGGAAAGTGTTTTAGGCAAAAAATACATTGTTTCAAAATCGGGGGGAGTACCCCCTGGCTTTTTAGG
>SCQT01000202.1 GCA_004322015.1 Chitinophagaceae bacterium | reverse complement strand
AATGGAAAAGGGGAATATACTGCCACTAAATTCATTATTGCAACAGGCGCTTCCACCAACGTCCCGAATATTGAAGGATTAAAAGAAACCGGTTATCTCACTCATGTATCACTATTTGATCTGGAGGAGCAACCCCAAAGCATTACCATTATGGGAGCGGGTTATATTGGCTGTGAAATTGCCATGGCTTATAACCGGCTCGGTACCAAGGTGCGCATTATTGAATTTACCGACCGTGTATTGAGAAGCCAGACTCCTGATATTAGCGAAGAATTGGAGATGCACATGCGAAGGGAAGGCATTGAAATACTTCCGAACTTCAGGGCTATAAGATTTGAAAAGCGGGGCAATGATACTATCATTCATTGCAAATGTCCGGATGGTTCTGTCATGCAAATCATTGAACCGGGGAAAATAGTAATAGCATCCGGCATAAAACCGAACACACAAAAACTGGGATTACATAACATAGGCCTGCAGCTCACCAAAAACGGGCATGTGCAGGTAAACGAACTCATGGAAACCAACCTGCCTGATATATATGCGGCTGGGGATGTTGCCAGCACTCCTGCTTATGTGTACACGGCGGCCTATGAAGGGAAGATTGCTGTGGAAAATGCATTCTCCGGTACAGAAAATAAAACAGATTATTCTTCCCTGCCCTGGGTAGTATTTACCGACCCTCAGGTTGCCGGAGTCGGTTTGGATGAATCACAGGCAGCAGCACAAAATATTCCTTTTGAAGTTTCAAAGCTGGAGTTGAGGGAAATACCTCGTTCGCTTGCAGCCAATGATACAAGAGGGTTTATCAAACTTATTCGCAATCCTGAAACAGATGAGCTACTGGGGGCAAGAATTATTGCACCGGAGGGGGGCGAGTTAACAATGGAGTTAAGTCTTGCCATCAAATATGGAATTAAAGTTAAAGAACTAGCGCAAAGCTTCCATCCTTATCTTACCTTAGGTGAAGGAATAAAATTAGCGGCTATTGCTTTTGGAAAAGATGTGGAAAAGTTAAGTTGTTGTGCAAGCTAATATAAACTTCTGTTACATCGCTATCTTTTTCACCTTATTCATCATTTGCACTCCATGAACCAATGAAGCCCCGCCACGTATGGCAGCAGCCACATGTACAGCCTCCATCATCTGAGCCTCACTCCATCCTTTTTCATAAGCATCGTTGCTGTAGGCATCAATACAATAGGGACATTGCACAGCATGGGCAACCGCCAGCGCTATCAACGATTTTTCTTTGGCTGTCAATGAACTGTCTTTAAATACTTCTCCATACCAGGCAAAGAACTTATCTCCTAATTCTTTCTGAAACTCAGTGATATTACCGAATTTAGCCAGATCTGACTCATTATAATAATGATTTTCCATGTATATTAATTTTTATAGTTACGAGGTAATAAAGTCCAGTCATATTTATTTAATCTGATGACCGGATGAACATTTTCCGGCATCAATTCCAATCGTCTGCATAATTGCAACATCCCGTTTTTCCCTCCGAAATCGCCACGGTACCAGCTCATAATAGCCGGAAGCTGCAAAACGTTTTTTTCTTCTTCATAGATAACTTCGTTTTCAAGATAATTTTTTGTGGCAATATTTAATTCATCATCGATATTTCCAGGGGTATAAAATCTAATGGACGGACAACTTTTTGCACCGCAATTTAAGGTAAAATGAATCCGGTAATCGGGCTTGTCAACACGAAACGTCTTTTCAAAATTACCGGGGAAGCATTTGCTCAGATACCCTCCGCTCCATTTGATTTTTGAGCGTCTCAGCATGCCGTGCTCTATATCATCCAGGCTGAGCAGGTGGTCACAAAGATTGATAAACTTCGCATTAAAGAGACGATTACGGTATTTATTCATTTCAGGATGCTTTAACAATATCCATTGCATAAAAGCATTGTACAAGTTGATCCAGAATGCCTTCTTTACAGCATCGTTTATCAGTTGTCGCTCCAATAATACCGTATTCCCTTTTTCTAAAAACTCCTGAAATATTACAACATCTCCATCTCCGGTACGGACGGCATACCATAGCTTCTGTGACAAGCTTAAAAAATCAGCAGGTTTACTTCTTATTTCCTCCGGCATTATTTTAGAATGTGAATGACTCATGAAACAATATATCATGCCTCTTTTGCGCTCAGATACCTTTCCGAATCCAGCGCTGCCATACTTCCTGATCCTGCTGCTGTCACCGCCTGACGATAGGTTTTATCCTGTACATCTCCTGCTGCAAAGACACCTTCAATATTGGTCCTGGTGCTGCCGTTGATGGTTTTGATATAACCCTGTTCATCCATAGTTATTTGGCCTTTAAATATATCTGAATTCGGCGTATGTCCAATGGCAACAAAAAATGCTTTCACAGGAATCAGGGATTCTTCATGGGATTTCCTATTTCTGATTTTCACTCCCTCTACTTTTTCTTTTCCTAAAATCTCCACCACTTCCGTATTCCAATAAACTGTGATATTAGACGCTTTATCCACCCGCTGCTGCATGATCTTGGAAGCGCGCATTTCATCACGCCTCACCAGCATGTGGACGGTGGAACATATTTTCGAAAGATAAAGGGCTTCTTCACAGGCGGTATCGCCCCCCCCAACAATAGCCACTTCCTGGCCTTTGAAGAAAAATCCATCGCAAACGGCGCAGGCTGAAACGCCGTATCCATTCAGACGTTGCTCACTTTCTAAATGGAGCCATTTGGCTGAAGCCCCGGTTGAAATGATCAAGGCTTCTGCTTCAATTATCTTTTCATCATCAATAGTAATCTTAAAAGGAGAAGCGGAAAGATCAGCGGCGGTAGCCATTCCGAATCTTATATCTGCACCCATGCGTTTTGCCTGCTTTTCAAAATCCACCATCATTTCAGGACCCTGAATGCCATCAGCATAACCGGGATAATTTTCCACTTCCGTGGTGATAGTCAGTTGACCTCCGGGCTGTATGCCCTGGTATAAAACAGGTTTAAGGTTGGCGCGAGCAGCATAAATAGCAGCCGTGTATCCGGCAGGACCCGAACCGATAATTAATAATTGTACTTTCTCTGAGTGATTATTTTCCATAAATATCCTCTTTATATTATTTTGAGATCAGGGTGTAAGGTTACCCTACGCTGCCTTTCATCAAATCTGCATCAGAAGGATCAATTGTATAATGGAAACCTCTAAAAACTTGCTTTTGATGTTTTTTTTCTTACAGAGGCCACAGAGAGCGCCTCCCCGTTCCGATTCAGGCGGGCACTAAGCGAAAGGAGTTTTTAGAGGTTCCCTAATAATAGTTGTTGCCATTCGGTTTATCCACCTTATGTTCAGTCAGGGTTGCATTATTTCCCTTACTGGTTACGCTTACCTTCGCCCCATGCACAAACAATGTTTTGAGAATATCCTTGGCTATAGCTGAGAAAAAGTCCAGACTCTATGTCAATGCAACGGTTGGAAGCTTCCTATTCACGATGCTTTCATCCGCCACTAATTCTTCACCCTCCTCATGCAATTGAATATACATAATTTTTTTACAGGAAGAGCAACCTAAAACGAGTATTACGCCAATAATTGCTGAACAATTAAATATACAATTTTTTCTTCATACGCTCTTTACTTTCAGCAGAAAGCAGAGCACGCTGACCAACATCCACCATTTCATGGGTATGGGAAGTCACCTCATTCATCTGACGCACAAACCTCCGGCAGAAGACACACATCCACAAATGGATCCTTAACCGCATCTGCTCAGAGATGGATAATTTTCTTTCTTCCTGTAATGCGCTCAGGTAAGTTGCCTGCTCGCAGGATAACATCAGTTTTTTCATCATTTTACAAACCAGTTTTTTTCAATACATTTTCTCATTTGCAAACGAACCCGGTGTAAAATCACCCAGTAGTTTGACGCAGATATTTCCAATTCCTTACAAATATCTTCCGAGGAAATATCTTCCGTGTATTTCAGGGTAAATATTGTCTGTTGCAATGTCTTCAGCTTGCTTTGGCAGTCGGAAATAATGCGTCGAAGCTCCTTTTGTTCCAGCTCATTCATAGGCGATGAACTCCAATGCGCAGGACGTTCTTCCGATAGCCATTTTCCCTTTTCAGTGAAAAAAGAGGATTCAGTCATTTCGTTCAATTCATTCAATGACGTGCTGCATTCTTTCGCAATTTTGCGAAAATGATCCACGATCTTTCGGCGAAGTATAGCGATGAGCCATGTCTCAAAAGTACTTTCTCCTCTGAATGTACCGGTTTTTTCCAATGCCACCAGAAAGGTATCCTGCACCATATCTTCCGCAGCAGCATGATCTCTCAGCCGGGAGAAGGCATACGCATAAAGCTTGTTCGCATAAAGATCTACCCATTCAGCGCGATCGGGAATTTTATAAATATTTTCATTCATTCTAAAGCAAATAATTTTGAATAAACCTAATAACATTTATCTTCATAAAAAAATTTCCGTTATGAATAATTTGATAGAAGCCGTCGGCGAAACAGTAACTTTTCTTAAAAAAAAGGAATGGGATGCCCCGGTTGCAGCCATTGTACTTGGCACAGGGCTTGGTGAACTGATCAGCCATACAACGATAAAACAATCGGTTGCTTACAGCGACATTCCGCATTTTCCCGTTGCTACGGTGGAATTTCACAAAGGAAATTTATTATATGGAAAAATCGGACAAACAACTGTAATGATAATGCAAGGCAGGTTTCATTATTATGAAGGATATACCATGCAACAAATTACTTTTCCTATTCGCGTAATGAAAGCAATGGGAGCAAAATATTTGTTTTTGAGCAACGCCGCAGGCGGCCTACATCCTGAATTTAGGAAAGGTGATCTCGTCCTGATCTCAGATCATATCAACCTGCAGCCAGAAAACCCTTTGCGGGGAGTAAATGATCCCAATGCCGGCCCGCGCTTTCCTGATATGAGTCGCCCATACAATGAAATGTTAAAACGGATGTTGAAAACGGAAAGCGACGTGAAGCATACTGTATTAAAAGAAGGTGTATATGCGGCCGTTAGTGGACCCAACCTGGAAACGCGGGCAGAGTATCGTTTCCTTAGAATGATCGGCGCCGATATGGTAGGCATGAGCACGGTTCCTGAGGTGATTGTAGCCAATCAGATTGGATTACCCTCCGCTGCCATATCAGTCATCACGGATGAATGTGACCCTGAAAACCTTCAACCAGTGGACATTAATGATATTATTGCAACAGCTAAGGAAGCTGATAAGAAGCTTAGCCTGATCTTTGCGGGAACTATAGCAAAGTTAACGCCGTAATGCTTAATTATAATTAATGATCATCATCGAAGAAAGTGAACAATAAATTTACAAGAAATATTCATGAACCTTACAAAGAATTTAATTAAAAGGTTATTTTTCAATCGGCTACTCAATATTTTTCAATACGCAAAAAATGATCTTTATTTTTTTATGATTAGAGTAAAACCTCACGAATTTCTTTTATGATATTCCGCATCCGCTTTTTCAAGGAAGTTCAGAAATTTTTGCGGATCATAGCCATCCTGAGCAGAATACCCTTTGTCGGTAAGCATGTTTCCGTTCTGATCTAAGAGAACGTAGTAGGGCTGTGAATTACGGTTAAAATGCGTGGCTTCAAAATCCGTATTCTTTAGTCCTAAAGTAGTTATTTTAGTATCTAAAATTTTAGAATAATACTGCAGGCTGTCTGGGAGCTTATGCTTTTCATCCACATATAATTGAAGGAGAACAAAATCTTTATTGATCTCATTTTTCACTGCAGGATTGGTCCATACTTCACTTTCCATTTTACGGCAGTTTACACAAGACCATCCCGTGAAATCAATCATTACCGGCCTTTTTAGTTTTCGTGCTGCTGCTATCGCTTCATCATAATCATAAAATGCGGTGTAGCCCGGCGGAGTGGATTTTGCAAAAAGATTCACATATTTAACCGGGGTTATGCCATCATACACATTGGCGGGAGCAGGGTCTTCCCCCCCGCCAGCAAAGGCGGCGGGTTGGGAAAAGCTGGAATAATTAGGCAGAAATCCGGCAACGATCCCTTTCAATTCCGCGCCGAATAACCCGGGAATTAAATACACCATGAAGGCAAAAGAAACTATGGCAGAGAATAGACGTGTAACTGAAACATGCTTCACCTCGCCGTCATGATGGAATTTTATTTTTCCTAAAAGATAAAAACCTATGATGGCGAAAATTACGATCCATATTGCTAAGAATACTTCCCTGCTAAGAATATTCCAATGATAAGCCATATCCACATTGGATAAAAATTTTAATGCTAATGCCAATTCCAATAAACCTAATACCACTTTTACGGAATTGAGCCATCCGCCTGCTTTGCCTATCTTATTCAGCCAGCTTGGAAAAATAGCAAATAAGGCGAAGGGAATTGCCAATGCCAGCGAGAAGCCAAACATACCTACTAACGGACCGCTTTTACCCCCCCCTGCTGCCAGCACTAATAAGTTGCCTATGATGGGTCCTGTACACGAAAAAGAAACGATGCTCAGGGTTAATGCCATAAAGAAAATGCCAAAGAAATTTCCTAATCCTGCCTTAGTATCTGCTTTGGTGGACCAGGAACTTGGCAAAGTGATCTCAAATGCACCGAGGAACGAAATACCGAATAATACAAAGATGATGAAGAAGATCAGGTTCGCCCAAATGTTACTGGCTAACTGGTTCAGTGCGCTTGCGCCAAAAATAACGGTTACCAGAAAACCTAAGAAAGTATAAATGATCATGATAGACAGGGAATACATGATCGCATTTTTAATGCCTGCAGCACGGGTTTTGCTTTGTTTAGTAAAAAAGCTTACGGTAATGGGTATCATGGAAAACACACAGGGTGTGATCAGCGCCAGGAAACCGCCGGCAAAGCATGCCCAGAATATCCATCCTAAAGATTTATTGCTTGCATTATCACCTGCAACAGTTTTTATTGCTGATTCACTTACTGTGGTGGATGCAGAAGAAATGTTTGCTTCACCCGAAACTGTGCTCCCAGATGAAGGTTGTTGTACTGATGCTGCCACTTCTCCCGCCGGTCCTGTAAGCTGAAAGCTAAAGGGTACATCCTTAGGCGGCAGGCAGTTCACATCATTGCAAACCATATATTCCAGAGTTCCTTTCAGCGTGGTATTTCCTTTTACGGTAACCTTTTGTACAAAATCCACCCCATTTTCATAAAAACGAAGCTCTGAATTAAATACCTTGTCAAAAGTCTTTATTTCTTTGCCTTTTTCCGCCACATTTCCTATCAATGCTATCTGTGGATCTTTATCGAAAGTGAAAGAAGTGGGAATAGGCCCTTCGCCCGCATTTTGAGAATACACATGCCATCCATGGTCTATGCTTGCCCTCATGTTCAAAGCATAAGTGCTGTCATTGATCTTCTGCGCTGTATAATCCCATTTTACAGGATTTAGTATCTGCGCTTGCGACAGCACAGGCATACTAAGCAAAAGCAACACTAATATTTTTAATCTACTATTCATACAGGGTAAAAAGGTTTCATCTAAAAAAAGGAAAGGCTAACTGTTGTTAGCCTGCTCTCTTATTTTCACAACAGTTAATTACAAATTAATATCAAAGTCAATATCCTTGGGTGGCAGGCATTGATGATTATCACAAACCACATATTCCAAAGATCCTTTTACGAATTTCGTACCCGGCCTCACTTTTACATATTGTACAAACTCCACTTTATTTTCATAAAACTTCAATACAGAATTAAAATTTTTATCAAATTTAAAGCTCGGTCGCTGGGGCGTTATCTTGCTTATTTTCTGTCTGTTTACCCCTGGTTTGACTGGAGCAACTGGATAAAAAGAAAATGGACATAAGTGAAAATAAATAAACTGAAATAGAGCTCATTTATAATTATTAGACGATAATCCTAATGAAACCTGACAAATTAGTTTAATTTCGGCTATGAAAAAAATATTGATATTATGTACCGGAAACAGTTGCCGCAGCCAGATGGCCGAAGGCTATTTACGAAATTTTTCGGCAGGCAGATTGGAAGTTTATAGTGCAGGCATTGAAACACATGGCTTAAACCCACGCGCGGTTGCCGTGATGAAAGAAGACGGAATGGATATTTCAGGACAGACCTCCGATCTTGTTTCTGCCTACACAGGAACAGATTTTGACTATGTCATTACCGTTTGTGATCATGCCAGGGAACAATGTCCGTTTTTCCCTGCCACGGTGCAGCGCCTCCATCACAATTTCCCGGATCCGGCCAAAGCTACAGGTACAGAAGAAGAAATCATGAACGCCTTCAGGAAGGTACGCGACCAAATTAAAGTTTACTGCAGGGATTTTATCGGGCAATGCATCTGATTCAGATGAAAAAAACGTATATAGATCTGTAAGGAATATCTTTCATCTGCGTCTAATCAGCTATGGTTACTCAAATCAATCAAATGAAATCATTAAAGGCCCAACATCATTTCTTATCTGACCCTCAACATCAGGTGGAGGTGCTGGAAGAAGACCACGGACAACATTTTCCCTTATTTAAAGATAAGTTGCAAACCATTGGATTATATCCGCTGAAACCCACGGGTATAGAAATCTTTCAGATGAATTTGGGTAAAATGTGTAACCAGACCTGTAAGCATTGCCATGTGGACGCCGGCCCCGATCGTAAAGAGATCATGACAAAAGAAACCATGCAGCTATGCCTGGACGCACTGGCCAAAACGGATATCCCCACCGTGGACCTGACAGGCGGCGCGCCGGAAATGAATCCTAATTTTCGTTGGTTTGTAGAAGAAGTAAAAAAGCTCAACCGTCATGTGATGGTGCGTTGCAATCTCACTATCATACTTGCCAATAAAAAATATTATGACCTGCCGGAATTTTATAAAAAAAATAATGTGGAGGTCATTTCGTCCATGCCTTTTTATAATAAGGAACGTACAGATCGCCAGCGGGGCGATGGCGTATTTGACATTTCAATAAAAGCGCTTAAAATGTTAAATAATGTGGGTTATGGAAAAGAAGGTACAGGGTTAGAGCTTGACCTGGTATATAATCCTGCCGGAGCTTTTCTTCCACCCCCACAGGAAGCGCTGGAGAAAGAATTTAAGGAACAACTGATGGAACATTTTGGCATTTCCTTTAATCAGTTGTTTGTGATCACCAACATGCCCATCAATCGTTATCTCGATTATTTAATTGTTAGCAGTAACTATGACGATTATATGCAAAAACTGGTGAATGCCTTTAACCCCGCCGCGGCTAAAGGTGTGATGTGTCGCAATACACTTTCCATTGGGTGGGATGGCTACTTATACGATTGTGATTTTAACCAGATGCTGGATTTAAAAGTAGAGACTAAAAACAGCCGGCATATTTTACAGTTTGATGAGGAGGCATTGAATAACAGAAAAATCATTACAGGACAGCATTGTTATGGTTGTACGGCAGGAGCAGGATCGAGCTGTGGAGGACAGGTTGTCTGATATTAATCTATGTAAAACATCATTCATGTATTTCGAATGATAAAAAAAATTACAATTAACACTATAATAATATGAGAAATAAGATTGCGGTGATCGTATTTTCCGATTCAGAAACTCACGCAGATATGGCGAGAATAGCTAATGCAATGCAAATTATAAGAGAATTTGCTGATGCGGGAGATGAGGCAAGGTTGCTATTTGATGGAGCCGGTGTCACCTGGCCTCCCAAACTGGCTAAAGAGGAACATCCACTACACAAATTGTACGAAATGATAAAGCCTCATGTGACTGGAGCGTGTGCTTATTGCTCAAGAGCATTTAAAGTGGCAGAAGCGGTTGAGAATAGTGGCGTCGCATTGCTGGATGATTTTAAGGGGCATCCAAGTGTGAGGGGATTGATCATAGATGGTTATCAGGTAATAACACTATAATTATAAGTCAAGATTATGCATCATAAAACCAAAAACGCGCTAATCATTTTTGTAAAAAATCCGATAAAGGGAAAAGTAAAGACACGTTTGGCAAAAACTATTGGGGACGACAAAGCCCTGGAGGTGTATCAATTGTTACTGAAGCAAACCCGGAAGATTACCGGTGAATTGGAGTGCGACAAATTTGTTTTTTATGATCGCTTTGTCCCTAAAAGGGATATTTGGGATGTTCCTGGTTATTGCAAGTATGTTCAACAGGGGGATGATCTGGGCGAACGTATGGAACAGGCTTTTGAAACCATCTTTGGCCTTGGATATAAAAAAGTCGTTATCATAGGAAGCGATTGTTATGAGTTAGAACCGGCAGATATAAAGATAGCTTTTGAATTGTTGTCCGAAAGGACTACTTCAGAAAAGGGGACTTCGGTTGTAATAGGCCCGGCCAATGATGGCGGCTATTATCTGCTGGGGCTGCTGCAAATATTGTCTGAAATATTTGGTGGAATTCAATGGAGTGCCCCAGAGGTATTAAAAGATACCTTACACAAGCTGGGAGAATTGAATAAATCCTATGCGCTATTGCCCGAACTAACAGATATTGATACGGCTTCTGATCTGCCCGATGAGATAATAAAAAAAGTTGGATTACTTAATACTTCATTGCCAAATTTATGTTTTTGATAATCCTTTTTATTGCAGTATTATTATTGAGTTATGCCAACGGCGCCAATGATAATTTTAAAGGGACCGCTACCTTATGGGGAAGCAATACGCTTACGTACCGTCAGTCTCTTTTGCTGGCTACGGCATTTACCTTTGCCGGTTCTTTATGTTCTTATTTTTTTGCAAAAGCATTGGTGAGAAATTTTTCGGGGGCCGGCCTGGTTCCTGATGCGCTGGTACATTCCGTCCCTTTTATCTTGTCTGTTGCTTTGGCCGCCGGCAGCACCGTATTACTGGCTACAAAACTGGGAGTTCCTATTTCTACTACCCATGGTTTGGTAGGAGCCTTAGTGGGCGCCGGTTTGATGGGGGCTTCGCATGAGGTGAACTTTAGCAGGCTGGGGAATACTTTCTTTTTGCCACTACTTGCCAGCCCTCTGATGGCCATCGGATTGTCCACTGTTTTATACCGTTTATTGACCCACTTTCGGAAAAAAGCAGGTATTACGGCAATGAGTTGTGCCTGCATCGGAAAACCGCAACCGGTAGAACTGGTAATGCCTGAAGATTTTACCATGAGTGTATCTTCATCTCCTTTAAAAGTAGCTATAGCGGATATTGAACAATGCACTATACAATATCAGGGAAGGTTCCTGGGGATGCGTTTTCAACCTTTAGTTGATAAGTTGCATTATTTAAGTGCAGGCGCTGTATGTTTTGCACGAAGTCTGAATGATACGCCAAAGTTCATTGCGCTATTAATACTTTGTCAATTTTTCACAATGAAAGTGAATTTTTTCTTACTGGCTGTTGTTATGGCTATCGGAGGTTTATTACATGCAAGGAAAGTAGCTACTACCATGAGTCTAAAAATAACGAAGCTGAATGCAGGCCAGGGTTTAACGGCAAATTTAGTTACCAGTTTTCTGGTCATCGTTGCAAGCCGTTTTGGATTGCCGGTATCCACAACGCATGTTTCCGTAGGGAGCATTTTTGGAATTGGCATGGTAAATGGATCGGCCGATAAAAAACAAATGAAAGGGATAACAGCTTCCTGGATAATGACTTTACCTGTTGCCGCTGTACTGGGCGCGGGATTTTATTTATTATTTAAAACCGTATAAATATGATAGATACTTATTTGGAAACAACTGAAAAGATTTATAAGGAAGCGGCAGAAAAGCCACAAAAAGGGCTGTGCTGTACGACAACTCCGGTATGGCAGTTGCCGGGTTTGAGGATACCGCAGCGCATGTTAGAAATGAATTATGGCTGTGGCAGCACCGTGCATCCGCGTGACCTGGTAAATGATCCGTCAATTTTATATGTTGGCGTGGGCGGAGGTATGGAGTTATTGCAATTTGCTTACTTCAGCCGAAGGAAAGGTGCTGTTACCGGTGTAGACGCCGTAGATGAAATGCTGGAAGCATCAAGGAAAAATTTTGCAGAGGCTGAAAAACTAAATCCCTGGTTTCAGAACCAGTTTGTGGAGTTAAAAAGGGGAAATGCTTTGCAACTGCCTGTTGAAGATGAAAGTATTAACGTGGCCGCGCAAAATTGTCTCTTCAATATTTTTAAACATAATGATCTGGAGCATGCCCTGCATGAAATGTATCGCGTATTAAAGCCCTACGGTCGGCTTGTGTTATCCGATCCCGTTTGCGAAAATGAAATACCCGAAGAACTTCGACACGATGAGCGTTTGAGAGCCTTGTGCCTGAGTGGGGCTCTGCCTCTAAAAGGGTATATCAAAATGATTACGGACGTTGGATTTGGTACCGTTGAAATAAGAGCTAAAAGGCCATACCGGATTTTGGACCCCGTACATTATAAAACGGATGAAATAGTTGTGATTGAAAGCGTGGAGGTATGCGCGATCAAAGATCCTATGCCGGCAGACGGTCCTTGTATTTTTACCGGCCAAACTGCCATTTATTTTGGCGATGAAGCATTTTTTGATGATGGGAAAGGACACGTATTATTTCCCAATCAGCCATTATCAGTTTGTGATAAAACAGCAAAAGCATTGAAATCATTAGGAAGAAAAGATATTTTTATTTCAGGTTCTACCTGGTTTTACGACGGAGGGGGGTGTTGTTGAAAAATAAAATGTGTAGAGACGGAATATATTCCGTCTCCAATAAAATTAAAATATGATAGGGACAAAATATATTCCGTCTAAAAAATAAAAACCAGCATTATGAAAAAGATCAGATTATTTTTGTGCCTGTTCCTGATAGCGGGGATGATGAATTCGTGCGGGGCACAATCATGGAAAAGCAGCAGCACACAGCCTTCTTATAAAACGTGGAATAGCCTGCTGCATGAATATGTCAATGACAAAGGCCTTGTAAATTATAAAGGGATGATCAACGAGAGCGCTAAGCTGGATGAGTTTCTGCATGATCTGAGCACACATGCCCCCAACCCCCAAAAATGGACTAAAGATGAACGCATGGCTTTTTGGATCAATGCTTATAATGCCTTCACGGTCAAGCTGATCACGATGCACTATCCGGTAAAAAGCATTAAAGATATCGGCCCCAAAATTCAGGTTTACAAGGTAAATACACCCTGGCAAATAAAATTCTTCTCCATGGGAGGTCAAAAAATGAATCTGGATGATATCGAAGATGGTATTCTTCGGAAAAAATTTGATGATCCGCGCATTCATTTTGCATTAGTATGTGCTGCACTTTCCTGCCCGCCATTGAGAAACGAAGCTTATATGCCGGACAAGCTGGACACACAATTAAATGCGCAGGCGAAAAAATTCCTGGATGAAAAGGACAAGAATCTAATCAGTTCAGATAAAATTGATATCTCCAGTATCTTTAAATGGTATAAAGGGGATTTTACCAAACATCAATCGTTGATTGCATTTTTAAATAAATATGCGCCTGTAAAAATCAATAGCAATGCATCCATTAACTATGTTAAATATAATTGGGATTTAAACAAACAATAATCGGAACATGCGGAATATTGTAATCATTGGGAATGGTATTTCGGGCATTACCTGTGCACGGCATATCCGTAAAAAATCGGATGATGCGATCACAATCATTTCTGCAGAAACGGAACATTTTTTTTCCCGTACGGCGCTTATGTATGTTTATATGGGGCACATGAAGTATGATAACATCAAGCCTTATGAAGACTGGTTTTGGGAAAGGAACAGATTGACCTTGTTGTATGATCATGTAGAAAAAGTAAATATTCAACAAAAAGATCTGGTATTAAAAAGCGAAAAAAATATTTCTTATGATATTTTAATCATTGCCAGCGGTTCTGCTTCCAATAAATTTGGCTGGCCGGGACAAGATCTGAAAGGCGTACAGGGATTATACAGCTACCCCGATCTGCAACTGATGGAAGAAAATACCAATGGTATAAAAAAAGCTGTTGTGGTAGGCGGAGGATTGATTGGCATAGAAATGACTGAAATGTTGTTATCGAGAAATATTCCGGTCACGCTTTTAGTACGGGAAACAAATTTTTGGGACACCGTATTACCTTTGGAAGAGGCACAAATGATCAACCGGCATATCCGGGAGCACCATGTGGATCTTCGTCTGGAGACTGAACTAAAAAATATTGAAGGAGATGAGAGGGGGCATGTAAAATCAATAATAACTAAAGATGAAAAGAGAATTCCCTGTCAGTTCGTAGGGTTAGGGGTTGGAGTACATCCTAATATTTCTTTTTTGGAGAATAGTAATATTGAAACCGATCGTGGCGTCTTGGTCAATGAATATTTTGAAACAAATATTCCACAGGTATATGCTATTGGTGATTGCGCGCAATACCGGAAATCGTTACCCGGCAGAAAACCCATTGAACAGGTATGGTACACTGGACGCATGCATGGTGAGACGCTGGCGCAGACAATCTGTGGTCAACGAACAGCTTACAATCCCGGTCCCTGGTTTAATTCTGCCAAGTTTTTTGATATTGAATATCAGACGTACGGTACGGTAACGCCACAGCAGTCAGAAAATGAAGAAACTTTTTATTGGGAACATGAAAACGGGAAGATTGATTTCCGTGTGGTATATGAAAAAATGGATCACACGTTAATCGGTATCAATTCATTTGGATTTCGGTTACGACATAAGCTATTTGATAAATGGTTGCAGGAAAAACGAACAGTAGAGTTTATGATGGAACATTTGGCCGCAGCTAATTTTGATCCTGAATTTTTTCAGAAACATGAACGCTCTATTGTGAATAGTTTTAACGAAAAAACAGGGAATAAAATCAAACTAAAAAGGAGGAGCAGAATTAAGGAGTTGATCCGTGGTTAAAAAACAAACCACAAAGCACACGGAGCAACACAAAGAAGAAATTTAATCATTAAAAAAATAATTTATGACTGAAAATGAGATAGCGTCACGTATTGTAAATGCAGCTTATAATGTTCATAGTGAACTTGGCCCCGGTTTACTGGAGAGTACGTATGAAGCATGTTTAAGTTATGAATTAAGCCAAATGGATCTGGCGTTTGAAGTCCAAAAAGCATTGCCTGTTATTTACCACAATGTAAAGTTAGAATGTGGATATCGAATGGATATTCTCGTAAACAACAAAGTAGTTATTGAAATTAAATCTGTAGAGGCATTGAATGATGTTCACATGGCTCAAATACTTACTTATTTGAAACTATCAGGATGTAAACTTGGTTTTCTGATCAACTTTAATGTCAAATTGATAAAACACGGTATAAAAAGAGTAATTAATGGTAAATTGGATTGATTTATAATAAAACCACTTGGTGGTTCTTAGTGTGCTTTGTGGTTAATAAAATGAACTCATGAAATATTTGCAAAACACCGGCATGGGATTATTTGTATTGGCCTTTCTGTTATGGCTTTCTATGTTGGGTGTCGGAAGTTACCGGCTTACGGATAATGTTATCAGGAAAAGTATTCCTGATTCTTCACATTACGCCTTGTTACAACCGGCATTACAAGGAATGATAAATAACACATACAATTCAAAATTTACTTTCATTCATGATTTCAATTATGCCGTTAACCATGTCAATGACTCATTAAAAACAGCAAATGCATGGGACAAAGTGATCTATACCAGTTATATATTTCCTGTAACAAAGAATGCCTCCAAAGGGCCATTAACACAACATCCATTCACCTTCTTTTTGATCATACTGCTGACAGCCATCACAGGCGCTTTTTTGTATATCATTCCTGAATATACCAAAGGACCTCCCGGCATCCGTAATAATCATATTTTTCATCAGGCCATGACTGCCCGCGGATGGATTGGTATTATCCTAGGCGTACTATTGATCTTTTTTTACATCCTGCTTTACTGGTATCCGGAGTATATTACGAATTGGGTGGTATTGATGGACCCGTTGAGTGAAAAGTTAAGCGGAGGACCGGCTTCACAGTGGTTTCTGTATGGATTTTTTTACACCATGGCCATATTGGTAATGGGCATAAGAATGTTATTGAAATACCGCCACAATAAATACCAAAGGATCAGAACTTATTCAGTCATGTTTTTTCAGACAGCATTTGCATTTATTATTCCTGAAATTCTTGTTGCACTCAATAAGCCGTATTTTGATTTTAAAAATATCTGGCCGTTAGATTATTCTTTTTTTTATGACTACCACCTGAACGAGTTAATCAGCAGTGGCACGCTGGGCTGGTTTATGTTGATCTGGGGCATTACACTGATCGTTATCGCTGTGCCGGTGATTACTTATTTTTTTGGAAAACGCTGGTATTGTTCCTGGGTGTGCGGTTGCGGCGGCCTGGCAGAAACGCTGGGTGATCCTTACCGGCAGCTCTCGAGCAAAAAACTAAAAGCCTGGAAAATAGAGCGCTGGATCATTCATGGTGTGTTGGTATTTGCCGTAGTGATGACGGCAGTTACGTTAATCAATTACTTTTCGCATAATGCTTTGTTAGGTAGTTCCACTAATAATTTGCATAAATGGTATGGATTTTTCATTGGCTCCCTTTTTGCCGGTGTCATCGGCGTTGGATTTTATCCTCTGATGGGCAACCGAATGTGGTGCAGGTTTGGCTGCCCGCTGGCAGCATACTTAGGTATGGTACAACGTTTTAAATCAAAATTCCGTATTACAACGAATGGTGGCCAATGCATTTCTTGTGGCAATTGCTCTACTTATTGTGAAATGGGTATTGATGTAAAATGGTATGCACAGCGTGGACAAGATATTGTACGCTCCTCTTGTGTAGGTTGTGGTATTTGTTCTGCCGTGTGTCCACGAGGAGTACTCAATCTGGAAAATTTATCAGAAAAAGGAAGACTTAAAACGAAACCAATTTTAATTGGCAACAACCTGGAAATGGATATAACTGTTGTATTAAAGAAAGAAGATTAAAGAATAATAATGAATGCATTGAAAACGATCATACTTATTTGCGTGGTATTGTACCTGCTTTCCATGTTGTTTATCTTGCTGTATAGCCTGGCACAAGGATATCTGGCCTGGTCTTATCTTACAAAAAGAAAAAAGCAGCCTGTACAAAAGATACCTGATTGTTCTGTAGATTCATGGCCTGATGTTACTATTCAGCTCCCGGTTTACAATGAAAAATATGTGGTTGTCCGGTTGATAGATGCCGTTGTAAAAATGGGTTATCCCAAAGAAAGGTTGGAGATACAGATACTGGATGATTCTAAGGATGAAACGGTTGATATCATTGCTCAAAAAGTAGAAGAATATTTTTTGCAGGGGTTCAATATTAAACACATTCACCGTAAAAATCGGGAAGGCTATAAAGCCGGCGCCCTGAAAGTGGGTTTAAACAGGGCGGAGGGCGAATATATTGCCATTTTTGATGCTGATTTTATTCCGCAACCTGATTTTTTGAAACAAACAATCCCTTATTTTCATCATGAAAAAACAGGGATGGTACAAACACGCTGGGGGCATTTGAACCGTTCCTATTCATTACTTACACGCATGCAGGCATTTGCACTGGACGCTCATTTTGGGATAGAACAAAAAGGCAGGAATGCAAGCGGATGTTTCATGAACTTTAATGGTACAGCGGGGGTATGGCGGAAAAGCTGTATTCTGGATGCTGGTAACTGGCAATCCGATACCCTGTCTGAAGACATGGATCTGAGCTACCGGGCCCAGTTAAAAGGCTGGAAGTTCATTTATCTGGAAGACGTCATTTCTCCTGCCGAACTGCCTCCTGTAATGAGCGCCGTCAAGACACAACAATATCGCTGGACGAAAGGTGGAGCACAAACAGCCCGTAAACTTTTATGGCAGGTCCTTCGATCAAAACAATCCTTGAAAGTAAAATGGCAGGCTACTTTTCATTTATTGAATACGCTGGTTTTTCCTGCTATTATTTGTTCCGCTGTATGCAGTGTCCCTTTGTTGCTGATGCCCAGAGAACTACCTGTTTTATCGCACTACATTATCTGGGCGAGTATCTTCTTCCTGAGCTTCCTTATTTTTGGATTAATCTATTATGTGACCGCAACACAAACAGAGGATAACCGGCTGGGTTATTTTGTTCGTATCTTTCCTTTATTCCTATCTGTTTATATGGGGCTATCTCTACACAATAGCTTGGCGGTCTTGTCGGGATGGTGGGGTAAGCAAACTCCTTTTATACGAACACCGAAATTTGATATACTGGAGAAAAAGCATGGAAAAAGACTTCTGATAAACAACAGCTATTTGAAAAATAATATTCCTGTTTCTACGTGGATGGAAGGCATACTGGCGTTGTACTTCTTTTCCGCCATCGTCCTCGCTTTTTATTTAAATAACTTTACACTTTTAATTTTTCATTTGATGCTGGTACTGGGCTTTGGTCTGGTATTTTATTATTCAATCAGAAGGTATCCTCTGCAGAAAAGAGCTATAATTAAAGACTCAAAAGTAAAATCAAGTGTAGTAGTCAATTAATTAAAGGGAAGAAGATAACTTCATATTTTATATTTCAATCATTACGAAGTTAAGAACTTGAACGGAGAAAAAATATTAGCTATCCTTAATTTCTTAATGGTTAGTTTCCCCAAACCATTTTAATATCACCTTCTCTGCCGGTTTGTTCTGCAGGGTGTAGCTTGTGGCATCATGACGATGAAAATGCGATGAAGAACTGTACCATTTCCAGAGAAAGCCGCCGGCAAACCAGGGTTCCCTATAAAAAATCTGATAAAATGCTTCCAGCGCAATGGCTTGAGCCTGATTGTTAATCGCATGGCGTGTCTCACTTTCCCAGGGAGCCTGGGCGGTGTAATCTATGCTGCGATATCCGTATTCCGTAAACAGAATGGGCTTTTGAAATTTTTGTGCCAGACGACTAATCTTTTTAACAATAGGTTTCCATGCTTTTTTCAAATCTTTAATCTGTGGTGTTTTTGCATTTGATATAGGGAAATAAGCATTGATGCCAATGAAATCCAATTTATCCCAGGCAGGAAAATCGAGATAAGCATCCCAATTGGCTGCATAAGTCAGCTTTCCATGATATACTTTCCGGATAGTATCTACCATGGAGCGCCAAAAATCAGGACGTTCCCGGGTAGCGCGATCCCACTCTGTTCCCATACAAAGCATTTCAATATGCAGGCTGTCTGCCATTTTTGCAAAATAGAGGATAAACCGGCGATAATTATTCTCCCATTTTTCCCAGTCCTTTTCATTGGTTAAATGAAAAGAACCACTGAATCCATGATGATACCATACTTGTGGCTTTAGCAAGATATGCATATTCAGCGCATGTGCCATCCGGGTGCAGGCGGCAATACCTTTTGCCTGTTCGCCCCACCATTGCCATTTTGAATTATAATACAAAACAGCACTGTCCTGCTTACCAAATGCATAAGGAATGAGTGCGACCCAATTGGTATGTAATTTTTTGAGCTGAAGAAAATCACTGCTGTCGATCGCATGAGCAGGAGCTACCAGACTAATACCGTTGACAACGCCATCTTTATAATATGTAGCGGGAGCTTGCCCGCATCCGGTACAATAGACGAGAATAAATAAAATTAAAGCACCTCTTGACATTTTATTTCTCATAGCCATTCATTGACTGTGGGTTCTGATCTTCCCGCTCATTGTTGAGCTATGATTACTATCAAAGGTACAAAACTATTCCTCCTGATAGTTTCCCTTTTTTGCCATCAGTATTCTTTTATCAAACCATGTGTACAACATCAGAAGAATTTGTAGGATAAGAAAGAATAGCTTTTCTCAAAACACTGGCTGTGATTCCTTTCAAAACACTTGGAGCGGTAATGATAGCTGATGAAATGTTTATTACTACACCTGTAACACAATAAATGCAAATTTCCTTTTGTTTAATATCATGTTAAATGAATAATAGAGAGCGCATGTAGCATTCCTTGCAACGGTTGTTCCCAATGCTACATCTAATGCCGACGTTCTTTCGGCTTTCTCACTTCCCGCCTGCAGAAGTAAGCTCGATTGATAATCCATATATTACTGTACTTATTGGCCCATCAGGTACGCCAGATTGATAAGCATCTTTCGAAGCATTAGCTCTATCCCCGTTAAAAATAGAAGAATTGAGATCAGGAAGACTTTTGATAACACCAGTTTGATGAAGTGAGATCATACTAAAATCAACGAGGCCCAAAGCAGAGAGAAAATTACTTATCTTCTTCTTTCCAAGTCCTCTGAAGGTTTATTTCTTAAAGCGTTTCTTATTGCAATAGTTTTCATGGATGAAATGCTTTTGGAATGGAGCCACATCAATTATTCCAAAGACGAGGGGGAGAAAGGAAGAAAAATCTAAAAAGATTAAACAAAAATGTCAGGATTATAAAATTAAGACGACTAAGGTCTGAGTGAGTATATTATTTTAATTTTACTGAAGCATTGGAATGATTTATGACACACGAAGCTCCTGGCTTCCAGGTAATAAGCAATGACTATTTTGGACGTAATGAAACGATTATGCGAAAGTTGAAATCTAAATCACCGGTAAAACAAAATATATGAAAGCAATATGGAACAATCAGGTAATTGCAGAAAGTAATGATACAATTACCGTGGAGGGTAATCATTATTTTCCTGCTGATGCAGTAAAGAAAGAATTTTTAAACCCTTCTGATACACACACCACCTGCCCCTGGAAAGGGTTGGCCAGTTATTATACACTGCAGGTAGATGGTAAAACAAATGAAGATGCGGCATGGTATTATCCCGATCCAAAGGAGGCGGCTACAGAAATAAAAAATCGTATAGCGTTCTGGAAAGGCGTGGATGTAAAGTAATAACAATGAACAATCAAACAATTTGATGCGGAACAAAAGGTGTAGCTTTTTTCATCCGGTATATATTTTATTATGATAGTAACTGACATAGTAGCAAAAGCAGGAGTTAATAGTTTTTATAAAGATGTAATGACCGGATTGTCCTCTCCGCACAAATACCTGCAATCGAAATATTTTTATGATCCGGCAGGAGATGAGTTGTTTCAGGAGATCATGCAATCTCCGGAATATTATCTTACCGGTTGCGAGGAAGAGATATTTGTAAACCAAACAAAAGCTATCGCATCTCTCTTTTTAAAAAGGCTTGCTGAGTTTGATATCTTGGAACTGGGTGCAGGAGATGCTACCAAAAGCACTCATCTACTCCGTTATTTATCCGAAAGAAGGGAAAGAATTACTTATTATCCGGTTGACATCTCTGAAAATATAGTGCGGTTGTTAGAAGCAGAGATACCTCAGCGAATACCTGGGTTACAGATGAGCGGGTTAAATGGAGAGTATTTTGATATGATTCAGGAATGCTACCAGGTATCAAAACGCAGAAAGATTGTATTATTTTTAGGTTCAAATATTGGCAACTTCAGCATAGAGGAAGCAGATCGGTTTCTGCTGATGCTCAATCAGCAACTGGCTTTTGGGGATATTGCTTTGATTGGTTTTGATTTAAAGAAGAGTCCCAGACAAATACTGGCTGCTTACAATGACCGTTTGGGTGTTACAAAGGCTTTTAATTTGAATTTACTAAGGCGCATCAACAGAGAATTAGACGGCGATTTTGATATAACAAAGTTCGATCATTATCCAACTTATGATCCTGTAA
The DNA here is from genome assembly GCA_004322015.1 of Chitinophagaceae bacterium. Taxonomy (GTDB): domain Bacteria; phylum Bacteroidota; class Bacteroidia; order Chitinophagales; family Chitinophagaceae; genus FW021-bin31. Next base: position 34,018 of record SCQT01000202.1, on the reverse strand, counting down.
GCGGCACTTGCAAAAGTTTTTTAATTAGCTGTGAAGACCAGAAGGTGCATGTTGGCGAGCAATGTTTTAACTTTTACAGAAACGAACCCATCTGGACAGAACTTTCACAAAAATACTCAGAACAAGAAATCAATAAACTGGCACTTCATTGCGGATTCACGCCCATTGCAAACTTTTATGATTCCAGACATTGGTTTGTAGATTCAGTATGGGAAAAAATAAAGATTTCTCACTTTAAATAATCAAACGATGTCAACCCAAAGAAAAGCAGAAGCGATTATTGAGCAGCATCAAACTGTATTATCTCATTAATCTTACTTCAAATTAATTTAAATAGCTTCACCTTCTTAACCGATTAAATTAGGAACAGAAAAAAGGAATAGCGCCAACATACATGCTGCCGAAAATATATGGATTGACATTGTATTTTTTGGCCAAGGCTTAAAAACCACGTCTTAAATATCTCCCAGTATTCCATTAACTGAATAATTTATAAAGTGAATTTAGAAGAGATTTAATTGTACCGGTTAAATCTTTCGATTTATAATGAACAATCAGTTGCTGATTAATTCTTGAAGCAGTCGGATAAGGATATATTTTGTTAAAAACAGCATTGATCGAAAGCTTGCTGGCATTGGCTAAAATAAGTTCTTGTATTAACTCTCCCGCACCCGGCGCTATCATAGTGCCGCCCAATATCTTTTGCTTTTTTAGAAGACCCTTGCTGCTGATAAACAGAACTGATTTGCCATATTGATAATTATCTGTTACGGCCCGGTCATCCTCATCAAAACCCCTTTCCAATCTTTCGTAACTGATATTTCTTTCTTTGAGTTGCTTTTCACTCAAGCCAAAAGTAGCAATTTCCGGATCAGTGAAGGTTACCCATGACATGTGGTCATTATTCAAATTCTTTTTAAAAGGTGAAAAGAAATTAGTTAATAGAAGGCGTGCATGAAATTCGGCGGCATGCGAAAATTGAAGATCGCCGGCTACATCACCACAAACTAAAATATTCTTATTGGTGGTTTGCAGATATTTGTTTTTTACTATTTCGCCTTCTTTCACTTCAACACCTGCATTTTGCAATTGTAACGCTTCGAGGCTCAATTCCCTTCCAATACCTACAAATACTGCATCAAACTGAATACTTTTTTTGCTACTGTCTTTTAAAATGATTGTCGCTTCATTGGCAGAAGAAAAATGATCGGCTTTTGCATTTAAGTAGAATTCTATCCCTTCTTGTTGTAATTGATTGTGTAAAATGGATGTGACTGCGCCATCGTCATTTTTCAATATCACCAGCCCTCGCTGCACGATGGTAACCTTGCTTCCTAAGCGGCTCATAGCCTGGGATATCTCTATCCCAATGGGGCCACCACCGATAACTAATAATTTTTTGGGAAATGCTTCAATGTGAAAAATACTTTCGTTATCGTAATACCGCACTTTCTCAACACCGGGGATTTTAAGCGTGGTCGGCCTGGAGCCGGTGGCTATAACAATTTTCCTTGCTTTATATTTTTTGTCATTCACTTCTATTTCATTCCTGCCGGTAAAATGCGCCTCACCTAATGCGACATCTACTCCCTGCTTTCTAAGCCACGCAGCATTTTCATGTTCCCTTATCACTTCCTGCCTTCGGTACACATACTCGATTGCTTTTTTTATGTCAATGCTTCCGGATAATTGCAACCCAAAATTTGTTGCTTCCTTTGCCTGGTGCGCAATTTTTGCCACATGAATAAGCGCTTTGCTCGGTACACAACCATCATTGAGACAATCACCTCCAATCGAATGGTCCGTTTTTGAAACCATCAGTACCTTAAAGCCGGCCATACCCATAAAAAGCCCTACACTAAGCCCCCCTGAACCACAGCCAATTACTATGATGTCATATTTTTTGTCTTCCATTTTATTATAGACGGTAAGTTAATAAAAACCTGACAGCAGAAGCATTTTGGGGCCCGGCCCTGTGAATTAAGAGTCAATAGTTAGACGAACTTAAATGATGCTTGCAAGTATTGATGATTTTTTGAATCTCAATTTCCGTCCGGGAAGCAATTATAGGTCATTGTTAGGCTCTTTACGTTGTTAGTTATAACATATAAACAATATCAGAAGCATTAGTAGGATAAGAAAAAATTGTTTTTCTCAAAACACTTGCTGTTATTCCTGCATTCATTGCCAATGTAAACAGGTTGATGGTTTCTTCGGCATTAGTTCCTAAAAGATGCGCGCCGATAATCTGGTCTGTTTCTTTATCAACCAATACTTTAAAACCAGAAACCGGTTCATTAAGCCTCCGGGAAGAATACCAATCTGTAGTCTCTTTAAAATGTACGGTATAATTTAAGTTTTTATTTTTTGCTTCCTGCTCCGTTAATCCAACAGCCCCAAGAGCCGGGATGGTAAAGACATTGGAAGGGATATGGCCATACTCGATTTTTTTATGATTCCCTTTTAATAAATTACTCGCCAGCACAATCGCCTCCTTTCCTCCAACAGGCGTTAACGGCATTCCTTTATCATTGGCATCGCCACAAGAATATACATTTTCATTCGATACACTTTGCATATATTCATTCACTGCTACTCCTTTTTTATCAAAAGAAACATTCATCTTTTCCAGACCCATATCCAATATATCAGCAGTTCTGCCCGCAGCATGTACCGCAAGAGAAGTAGAAAAATTAAGTTCTTTCCCATTCTGTGTTGTATGAACTATAAAACGATTATTTTCTTTGGTAATACCTTTTACCTCTGCATTTAAAACAATCTGAATACCCAACTCTTCACTGGCTTTCACTAAAAGTCTAACCAGGTCGGCATCAAAGTTTTTTAAAGGTCTTCCCCCGCGATGAACAATGGTTGCTTTTACGCCAAACCGTGAAACAATATGTGCAAATTCAAAGGCAATATAACCGCCGCCTACCAATAAAATATCTTTGGGTAATTCTTCCAATGCTAAAAAAACGGTGCTGTCAATCAGCAAATCTTCGCCTGGTATAGAAAGTTTTGCGGGCGTGGCGCCATTGGCAATAACAAACTTTTCAGCATATAAAATATGGTCATTGACTCGGATGGTGTTTTCATCAATAAATTTTGCCCTGCCGTGAAAGGTTACCACGCCGGCCTCTTTTAACTCCGCTTCGGTTTTGGGTATTTTAGGTGCTGTAAAGGTTGTTTTAAATTGCATCAGGCCTTTCCACGAAGGTGAAGCAATAGTTGCAATACCTTTTCCTTGTAATTGTTGATTAAGCGATAAAGCATGAGCAATACCCACGAGTACTTTTTTGGGATCGCAGCCTCTTAAAGCGCAAGTGCCGCTATAAGGTTGATTATCTATGATTGCTGTTTTTTTTCCTGCTGCGGTGCAACGCTTTGCTACACTACTTCCGGAACCGGAACCGATTACTGTTACATCGAATTTTTCCATTTTAAGTTGTTTGAAGATTTTAAAATAATCGCTAAAACTATTTTCAATTCCATTAACTCGCGCAGCAACTCAATTTATCCACTGCTTTACCGAAAGTAATTGCAGCTAATTTTATTCCTTCACCTAAGGTAAGATAAGGGTACAAATTTTCTGCCAGTTCTTTAATAGTGGTTTTGTGTTGAATCGCCATACTCAACAATTCAATTAGTTCCCCACCTTCGGGCGCTACCACCCTCGCACCTATTAATGTGTCTTTTTCTGCATTACGAATAAGTTTTATGAAACCTCTTGTATCATCGGCAGCCAAAGAACGGGGAACATTATCCAATGTAAGTTTGGATACCTCAAAAGGAATATTCAGTGCAGCGGCTTGTGCTTCATCCAAACCCACGCCTGCTATTTGTGGATCTGTATATACTACCCAGGGCAATGCAGCATAATCGGTTTTATTTTCACTTCCTGTAAAGGCATTTTCAACAGCAATCTTTCCCTCATAAGCTGCCGTATAAACATACGCGGGAGTATTAGCGACATCCCCAACGGCATATATATTTTGCAGGTTGGTTCCCATTAATTCATTCACCTGTATATGCCCACTTGCAGTTAAATGTAAACCAATTTTATCTAATCCCAGTTTTTGTGTGTTGGCTTTGGTACCGGTTGCCACTACTACTTTGCCCGGTTCAACTAATTGAGTAAAAGAACCATCCGGACATTTGCAATGGATAAGGGTGTTATTTCCTGACTTTTCACATTTGACAGTCCGGAAATTGGGTAATATCCCGATGCCTTCATCTCTCATATTTTTTTCCAGTTCTTCGCTGATATCGGGTGTTTGAGTACGCAATACACGGTCGGTAAATTCAATGATGCGCACCTTTGTGCTGAGGCGATTATAAGCCATCGCTAGTTCACAGCCAATATAGCCTGCTCCCATAATGGTGATACTTCCCGGCTGTTCCTCCAAATCAAATAAGGAAGCATGGGTGAGGTAACCAACATCTTTTAGTCCTTCAATATCCGGGATATTCGTAGTGGCGCTGGTGGCTATGATAAATTTTATGGCAGTGTATTTATTTTTACCATTTACCATAATAGTTTTATCATCCACAAATTCGGCCCGGCCTTCAACCATTTGAAGATATTGGAAATCGCTTACCACATCCATGTATTTTTTTTGCTGAAGCGTTTTCACCAATTGTTTTTTATCTTTTATCACCTGTGCAAAATCAATATCAACGCCTTTTGGTTTGATACTCGCAAAGTTGGAATGGGTGGCATGGTAGGCTGTTTCCGCAGCACGAATAAGCGTTTTGGAAGGCACACAGCCTACATTTACGCAGGTGCCGCCGAAAGGTAATCCTGCATTTACCATTAGCGTGGTAAGCCCCAGGTTTTCTGCTGTGATGGCTGCAGAAAAGGCTCCCGAACCACCACCAACAATGATCAGGTCAAAATGGTGGCTGGAACCATTTCCGTTGACATCCATATCGTTTTGTTTAGCACGGTAAGATTTAGACCTGTTGATAGATTGGATGATCTCATCTTTGCTAATAGCTGCGGGGTCAAATTCTATTTCGCCTGTCCCGTTTTTAAAATTGATATCGGCACTTTTAACACCCTTATTTCTTTTTACTATTTTTTCTATGGTTACTGCGCAATGGTCACAGGTCATCCCGCTGATGGTTAAAGCAACTTTAGCTGAACCTTCTTTTATTTGATCTTTAATTTCCGGCATCATTTTCTTATTTATACTTTAATGAAATTTTTGAATCAATTCTCAGGCTTTTTTAGTATTGCTTTCTTTTACTATGGTTGTTTTATATCCGGAGTCTTTGATTACCTTAATAATTTTTTCTATGGTAATTTTTGCAGGGTCGTAGGTGATGATTGCAGATCCATTAGAATAAGAAATGCCACCTTTAATAATCCCGTTAGTTTGGGACAACCTCTTATGAAGGACGTTGGTGCACATGGCACAATCCATTCCTGTTATTTTTAGATGTACCGTTTTAGGATGATCCGTAAAAATGGATACATAGTGGTTCGAAGCGGTAATATTATTTTTTACCGTTGCATTTGGTGCGGTGCAAAATCCGCTACTGCAGTTTCCTACTGTGCCTGCTGCGACGGTAACTATGGCAACTATTGCCACGAGGCCTAAAAAAATGAAGACTTTTCTCATGATTAAATGTTTATTGGTTAAGCGCTTATTGATTAAATGTTTATTGATTTTTGTTGGTGATACGGGCTACCGTATATCCTGTTTTGTTTACTGCTTGTACGATAGCCTGTCGGGTAGTTTTCGATGGGTCAAATTTTACGATGCTGCTGCTCTGTTTGTAATCTGTATTATATTCCAAAACTCCGGGCACTTTTGAAAGGGCAAGGTTGATGGTTTGTGAACAAGCCCGGCAATCCATTCCCCTAATATTAAGTTTTACCTGCCGCACGTTATTTTTATCCACTACCGCCACTTGCGTTGCGGGCGTTTTCGGAAAAAATATTTTTGAATAAGAGGGAAAGGCCATTAGCAAAAATGCCAGTATGGTAACGATACCAAGAAATTTTTTACTTTGCCAGAAAGAAGGTTTATCATCCACTTCGCAGCCACAATCTATTTCCGCTTTCTTTGCCCCGAAAGCATTCGGGATTAGTTTTTGATACCATGCAAACGCCAATACTGCAATAGTAAGCCCGATTAAGTATGGGCGGTAAGGTTCCATCCACGAGAAAGTGGAAGCAATGCCGGTGGCGCCGCTGAACAAAGCCAGTACCGGTGTAATGCAACATAAGGACGCGGCCAAAGCGGTTAGCAGTCCGGCTCCTACAATTCCTTTAGACGATTTTTTGGCTTTTGCCGAAGGTTTTTGATGATTCATAATATTCTGTTTTTTGATTAAAGATTATTGAATTTGCCTTTTACCAATTTCACATTGAACGCAATCCTTTTTGTATCGTTTGTAAGACACCAGAGCAACAATGATTAAAATAATCAGTGCCGGCATTAATATGCAATCAAGATAAGGCGTAAAAGCGCCTAAGCCAATTGCACCCAATGTAATAACAAGGATTGGAGTGGCACAACACAATGCCGCCAGCACCGTACCTGCAATGGCCGCATAGAGGCCTTTTTTGATGGTTTCTTTGTGGTATTCATGATGGTCTGTTTTTAATAATTAATGTTTGCTATTTACGATTGACCAATATCTTATCTAATCATCTTGAAATGCGGTTAGTTTGTCTCATGCCAACTCCATTTTTGCATTCAACTCATTTACATATTTAAACAAAGAGCGAAGCATTTTTAAATGTTCCGGTTTCAGTGAATAATAAATAGTCTGTCCTTCTTTGCGGAACTGTATGATGCCACCATCTTTCATTTTGCGTAAATGCTGCGAAATTGCGGGGATACTCATACTGAGTATATCACTCAAATCGCAGGGACATAATTCTTTTTCTTCTTCAAGCAGGTAAAGGATTTTGAGCCTTACTTCATTTCCAGCCAAAGACAATACGGAAGACATAGTGCCAAAAGCTTTAGAGGCATTTTCTAATTTATCCTTACAGGATTTTATCTGAACCGGGTCGGCATATAAACGAATACAAGTGTTCATAATTTTAATTTATTAGATTATAAAGATAATACTAAAATTATTAATTAAGCAAATACTTAAATAAATAATTTTTATAAAATTTTTATTAACTTATCAAACTATCCACTTTTGCTCTATCAAGATTGGAGACCGAGCTCACTAAATAGGCTATCTTTGCCTCTGACCAAGATTGTAGAAAAAAAATCACCACATAGGGCACATAAGTATTTCATATAGTCTTTATAATCATAAGATAAAATTAACTTATGTGGTGTTCTCCGTGAGCTATGTATCTATTGTGCTGCATTAAAATCATTATTACGAGCTTTAAATGGGTAATTCAATAATTTTATATAATTAGGAACATGAAGCAGTTAAAAGAAAATGTGTTGAAAGGTTATTCCTATACCTATTAGCAATCTTCAAATGCCAATAGTGGCCAGGGTATTTTTAATAAGCCCCAGAGACAGCCCCAGGTAAGGATTATACTATTTATACGTCTATTAAAGGTATGTTTAACATTTGGAGGAAATATATAAAGTCAGCATTAAAAAGACATTAATTTATAGCTTTATGCAAAAAGGGCCTCCGAACATTGTAGTCATCATCCCCGCTTTCAATGAAGAAAATGCCATCGGCAATGTAATCCATGATATTCCTAAAGATTGGGTCAACAAGATCATAGTCGTCAATAATAATTCCAATGATAATACAAAAACCATTGCACGCGAGGCCGGGGCAATGGTGGCGGATGAGCCCATCCAGGGTTATGGCAATGCTTGTTTGAAAGGGATTGCGTATGCCGCTTCGTTGATCCCATCTCCGGACATTATTGTTTTTTTGGACGCCGATTATTCCGATCATCCGGAAGAGTTGCCCAAGATAGTTCATCCTATCATAGAAGAAGATTATGATATGGTGATAGGTTCGCGAGCATTGGGCCATCGTGAGCGTGGAGCTATGACCTTTCAGCAAATATTTGGCAATGGGCTGGCTACCTTTTTAATAAAACTATTTTATGGTGTTCATTATACCGATCTTGGCCCTTTTCGCGCTATTAAATTTGATAAGCTGATGAAATTAGATATGCAAGATAAAACGTATGGCTGGACAGTAGAGATGCAACTTAAAGCGGCCAAAAATCGTTTTAAAATAACCGAAGTGCCCGTTACTTATCGCAGGAGGATTGGATTTTCCAAAATAAGCGGTACTTTAAAGGGTACCGTAATGGCAGGTTACAAAATTATTATTACTATTTTTAAATACCTGTAAAATGACCTTCCATGGAGAGATTCCCTAATGCTGCCCCGATAGTTCAAAATGAAGGAGATAAGACAACAAAGCAGTTGTCTTTTAAAGGAATGATCGCCTTGTCGTTCATTTCTTTGATAGGCTATTATTTGTTAGCCTATCATATTTTGAGGACTCAAACGATTGCATTGTATATGACGTTCGCGGTTCTGTTCTTTATCTATGCGTGGCTCATGGAATTTGATCTTTCGAAGAACCAATTGTATTTGTTGTTGTTGACCGCACTCTGCTTCCGTGCCGTTTTTCTTCTTTCCACACCGCATTTATCGGATGATTATTTTCGCTTTATATGGGACGGCCGTTTATCGGCACATGGTATAAACCCTTTCAATGTATTGCCCGGTCATTTTGCCCAAAGTCAGCAGGCGCTGGATGCCGGGGTAAGTGGTTCGGTTTATGCCAGCTTAAATTCCAAAAATTATTATACCATTTACCCACCGGTAATGCAGGGCATTTTCTGGCTCGCGGCGAAGATATTCCCTCACAATATTTTGGGCGGTATTGTGATCATGCGTCTTTTTATTTTCCTGGCGGAAGCAGGTTCTATTTTCTTAATACACCGCTTGCTTATTTTATTCGGAAAAAATAAAAATCTGATTTTACTTTATGCCTGGAATCCTTTAGTGATTGCTGAACTTACCGGCAATTTGCATTTCGAAGCGATCATGCTCTTTTTTTTACTGCTGGCCGTTTATTTATGGGTTAAGAAAGAGGTGGGCTGGTCGGCTCTGGCTTTTGGATTGGCGGTATCAGTAAAATTATTACCGTTTATGTTATTGCCTGCATTGATCCGTAGAATAGGTTGGAAGAAGACGATTGGGTATGGCATTATTTCATTAGGCATTACAGCTCTGCTATTTCTTCCCTTCATGGATGCTGTATTTATCAAACACATCAGCTCCAGCATCGGGCTTTATTTCAAAAAATTTGAATTTAACGCCAGCCTTTTTTACGTGATTCGCTGGTTGGGGTTTCAGGTCAAAGGATATGATATTATATATACCGCAACCAAGTACCTTACCTTGCTTGGCGTATTTAGCATTGTGGTTTATACCTGGAAAGAAAAAATGCCGCGCATTCAAAATGTGTTTACTGCGTGGATGTGGATATGGCTCTTCTATCTGGCCTGCTCTACGATTGTACATCCCTGGTATGTTACACCACTTGTTGCATTTGCTGTTTTTTCCGGTTACCGGTTTCCCATTGTCTGGTCGGGAGCCATTATCCTGAGTTATTTCACCTACCGGCAAATGCCGTATCATGAAAGCATGGCCCTGATAATACTGGAATATGGGATGGTGATTGCAGCGATAGTGTGGGAGATTAGGATGCCGTCCAAATTAAAAATTAAAAAGTAGAAAGGATTCTCCTTGAAGTAAGGAAGAATTCGAGCATTGATTAATTCCATCCTTATTATTCCACCTGTATTCCGCTGAACCAAAGCTTAAAGGTGCTATCTTTGTTATAATGTGTAGTAGCAATTTTAATCCCGTTGAAATCTTTTACATCTCCCCAAGTGGTGGATATGGTGGGCGTATCTACGCTGTTATGCCGGTAGTTCCATTCTTTGATTTGGTGAAGGGAATCTAAGAACAGATCAAAAGAGTCATGCGGTGTATAGCCTACGCTGTCATTATAAGTTACGGTAAGGCAGGTAGCCGTGTCTCCACTGATGGGCTCCCGCTGTCCATATTTTGTCGTAATACTATCTCCCCTATCCCATACCAGTTGAAAGGGAAACAGCAGCCAGTATTTATCATTCACGAACTTTTGATCTACCGCTTTCATGGCAGCAGAGGTAATCGTATCGCGTCGGTAATGCAAAGAATCGTTTTCATCCTTAAAGTAAACCTCATGCGATTTTGGGAACCATTTCCAGCTTCTGGAAAGATGGAAGGAATCCTTTTTGATGTTAAAAGTAAAAGCGATAGACTTTATTTTACTAAAATTTGAAAAGCCATAAGCGTTGGCTACTTTTTCATTTAACTTAGACGAAGCGGCTTGCTCACAGGAATGTAGCCCCGTGCCTATTAAGCCACCTATGCAAACGAAAAGAATAAAGAATGGTGTGTTTTTCATGATGAAATGTTTATGGCGGATTGAATTTATGCTCGGTGTTTCCAAATTTTTTGGGCTAATATTTAATTCGTATCTCATATTCTATAGGTAACATCCATATAAAGTTATGGAAAGACTTGAGCCTGGAAAAATAAACATTCCTAATCCCAAAGGTTTAATAGACCTTTGTACCCTTTTTTAGCCAGATACCCCAGAGGTGATTATAAGCATGTATCCGCTTGGTAACCCCAATACTGTCATACACAGGCCGCCCTTCATTCACCCATTCAAAGATTCCTCCATACAGGTTTTTTACCTGATTGCATCCTGCCTTTTCCAGCTTTTCGGCAACTTTTTCGCTTCTATAGCCCACTGAACAATAGACGATCATTTTTCTTTTCCGAAAATCGGACGGTACACGGAAGATCTTAAAGCCTTCATCTCCCACCCATACCGCATTTCGGATATGGCTTACCTTATATTCTTGTAAGGTGCGGGCATCCAGAAATAAAATAGCAGTATCATTTTTGGGGATTTGTGAAACACCAATTTCAGGAACATCATGCTTTAGCAATGCTTTTAGCATCAGGTTATATGCTTTATTTTGAACCTGCTGTGCATGAGAAACACAGGGAAGTGTAGCAAAATTTATTATAAAAAGAAAAAAGATTATATTTTTTCTCATTGCACACTGGCTTTTTAGTTGTACATTTAAAAATAAAAATAGTTTATATTTATGCAACTAAAGCATATTATTATTACAGGGGGCACCGGCGGCATTGGATTAGCAACAGCCCGCATGGTAGGAGAAACCGGAGCATCTGTGACTCTTATATCCCGGGATTCGAACAAAGGAAGGTATATTGTATCGGAACTCCGAGAACATGCTAAAAATAAAAATATTGACTTTGTGGTGGCTGATCTGTCGTCTCAGCAGCAGATCAGGCAGGCGGCTGAAAAAATAATCAACCTTCATCCCGTCATAGACATACTGGTCAACAATGTCGGTATCTGGAATTCGGATTTTATGTTGACGGGGGATGGTATTGAAGAGATGTTTGCGGTAAATCATCTTTCTTACTTTTTGCTTACTCATTGTCTGATTAAGGGATTAAAACGTTCTTCTTCTGCCCGCATAATTAATGTATCTTCCGACTCCCATTTTAAAGGGAAAATACATTGGGATGATTTGAATCTAACCAGACATTACCATGGCTTAAGAGCATACGGACAGTCTAAGTTGGCCAATGTATTGTTTACTTATGGATTTGCCAGAAAAAATCCCGGTTATCCTATTACGATAAATGCCGTTCAGCCGGGATTGGTAAAAACTAATATTGGGATCAAGCATACAAATCTATTTCATGCGCTTGCGTGGCGCTTGCGCAGGACAGGAGGTGTATCACCAGAACAGGGTGCAGCCACTTCCGTCTATCTTGCTTTAAGCCCGGAGATAGAAGGATTCACGGGTAAATATTGGGATCGATGTAAAGCGAAGGACAGTTCAACCGCTTCTTATAGCATAGAAGATGCTATCCGCCTTTGGAATATCTGTGAAAAATTATGTGGCATAGAAAACTATTTTTCTTAATAAACTAATGATCTTTGAAACAACGGAACATTCGTTCTAAAATACTCATTTTGAATGAGATAGGCAAGTGACGGGCAACCCACAGAAGAAAACGGTTCAGTCTTCCTGGAACGATTCTCACGGTATTCTTTTCCATTTTTTGGACAGTATAGGCAGCGACTTCCTCAGGCGTTTTCATCAGAAGGCGGCCTTTCCTCCCCTGCGCTTCAATACGCTTTAAGCCATCTGCATTAGTCAGCACAGGGCCGGGGCATCCAACATGAACATTCACTTTAGTCTTTTTTAATTCCTCTCTCAATGCCAAAGCAAATGAATAAGTAAAGTTTTTGGTGCTGGTATAGACACTTTTGTATGGTAGCGCCAACGTGGCTTCCATACTGCTCATAAAAAAGATATGTGCATGAGTTTGTTTTAACAGCATGGGAAGAAAATAATGTGCTAACCCCACCATGGCCTGTGAATTTAATTTTATCATGGATAGGTTTTTATCCATACTCATCTTATCAAATCGCTTAGCAAATCCAATACCCGCGTTATTTATAAGAATATCTACAATATAACCTCTGTCCTGACAATATTCCCATACCTTTTGCGGAGCATGATCTGCTGTCAAGTCAATGCCAATATAATCTACAGGGATGTCATATTTCTTACTGATGGCCAGTGCTGCCTGCTCCAATCGCTCTTCGGGGAGAGCAACCAGAAGTAGAGGGTGACCCCGCTTTGCAAATTCATGACAAAAACAAAGGCCAATACCCCGACTGGCGCCGGTGATCAGCGTGCGGGGCGGTTCTACCCGGCGGGTGGAAGCTATTTTTGTAAATGGCTCAATATCCCCGGGTGTTTTCTGATCATTACTGCGGTAATCCTTTATCATAAATTTAGTTCCTACCGTTTGAAGAAAGGCTATAGCCTGAAATGGCGGGCACGCTACAGGTTTAGTTTATTAGACGGCATACGGTAAAAAACCTTACATTTGAAACCAAAAAGCTTGCCTGCATTTGTTATACCAGGCAATCATTTGACACTTTATCTATGCGGATCAGCGTGATCATACCGGCCTATAATGAAGAAAAGAATATCACTGATCTTGTTCAGATGCTTCTCCGGCAAAGCGGGAATGGGGTGGATCAGGTGATGGTAGTAGATGGTCACAGCAACGACGGCAGCCTGCAGGTTGCCAGGAAAGCGGGAGCACAAGTGCTTATTTCACCACAAAAAGGAAGGGCGGCGCAAATGAATTATGGCGCTTTAAAGGCAACCGGCGACATGCTGTATTTTGTACATGCTGATGTACGTATACATCCTGATTTTGCACAGGATATTAAGTATGCTGTTTCCCGCGGCTATGACCTGGGATGTTACCGATTCGTATTTGACAGCAAAAAACTGCTTTTAAAAATCAATTCGTGGTTTACCCGCCTCCCTTTTCTTTGGTGCCGCGGCGGGGATCAGACTTTGTTTGTAAAGAAAGAAGTTTTTAATGCACTGAGCGGCTTTCGCGCAGATTACCAGATCATGGAAGATTATGATTTCATTGAACGGGCACAAAAGGATTATCGCTTTGCGATCATTCCTAAAAACGTCGTGGTTTCTGCCCGAAAGTACCAGACCAATTCCTACCTTCGGGTGCAACATGCCAATTATACCATTATGCGCATGTGGAAACAGGGCGCTTCACAGGAAGATATGGTAGCGAAATATAAACAAATGATCAACTACCGGTAAACAGCCTGCAGTAGTCAATCATTTTATCTGTGTTTTACTTCTTTCATGTTTTATAGGCAGCGCTATCCCTTCATCAGCACTTCTTTAAAGACCTGCCTGATTTTCCCATCCGGCGCTGCAATACTTACCTTGGATATGAGTTTTTTTGTTTTGTCATCCAGGAAATAGAGCATCCCGGTAGCCGTATTGTCTTTTGCAAAATCAGCGATCCGTGCCTTTTCGAGCATCTTCATGGGCACTCCTTTGGTCTTATCATCTAACAGGTCGTTTTTGACTATCTTTATTTGTTTGTTTGTCATGACCATTGGCATAATATCTTTCGTAAAACGGGCTCCATTAACCTGGCATACAGGGCACCAGGAAGCTTTGTTCAACAGCGCGATCACCCGTACCTGACTGGTTTGTGCAAATCCGCTAATGCCAATTCCCAGAAGTAAAACGGATGCAATCAGTAGCTTTTTCATTGTCTTTTAATTTTTAAAGTGAACACAGATTTTCATGTAGAATATCCACCCATAAATTAGGAGGTTGAAGAAGGAAAGAAAACCATCTTTCTGTTACCCAGCCATTTGTAATTTATGTCCTGATGTCCTTTCATCATTTCAAGTATCTGTGGCAAATCTCTTTTCTTTTTCAATTCGATTTGAATTTGGTTGTCCATGATTTCAATAGTTCCGTTTCGCCATGGAGGAGCCAGGATATGCAGAATACCATTCAAAATAGTTACAATTAAAAAGAAATCAGGTTATCAAAACGGCAATCTGCCTGTAAAAATTCTCTGAAATAATTGCATAAAAGTAACAATGGTATTCCTGATAACAAGCCAAATGTGTCCGATTAAACGGACGTCTTTATGAACAACTTTATTTCCTAATCTTGACTTTTTGAAGAAGTACTTTGTCTCTTTTCTTCTCAGATTAATTTGTAAGAATATATCGACGGACAATAAGAAAGGGGAATGGAATACATTATTTGCAAGTAACAACTTGGCATCATTATCCATAAGAATCTTTTATCACCCCTTCCTCACCACCAAATGACTCAGCCCTGGATCATTCAGCAACCTTTCCATTTCCGAATGTATAATATTTTGAACATCCTGCTTAATCTGCAAATAATTCCGTTGAATGACAGAGATGTCAATCTTACGAATTACCGGGATATCCTGATAGTTATTTTGTTCCTTCTTTAATGCTTCATGGTCGTTTATAATTTCACTGTGAAAAATCTTCAGCTCTATTTTACAATCTGGATCATCGGCTACCATGCCTACAAATTCGCCCGAACTGAGGGAGGATATTTTAGAAGGTGGATTAAGATTAGATTATCAGAATAAATATGGAGCTTTTATTTTACCCAGGCTCAATGGAATGTACAAGTTCTCGCAGCAATTTTATATAAGGGCTGGCGCAGGCTTAGGATATAAAACGCCCACTTTTTTTCAACGGCTGCTGAGCAGGAGGGCATTAACAAAGTATTGCCACTTTCGTCGAGCATAATTGCTGAAAAATCGGTAAATGCCAATCTCGATTTTAATTATAGCCTGCAGATAAATGATGAAAGTTACCTATCATTTGATCAGGCATTTTTTATTACTCAGATCAATCATCCACTTATTTTAGATACTACAAAATACATGAATGCTGCAAAGCCTCTGCTTACCAAAGGTTTTGAAAGCAGCTTCCACTACAAATGGAATGACCTAAAAGTATTTTTAGGTTATACTTTTGTAGATGCAAAACGGAAATACTTCCCTGCTCAACCTTTTTTGCCATTAACGCCTAAAAATAAAATTGTACTTACCACGGTTTATGAAAAAGAAGAAAATTGGATGGTTGGCTTTGAAGGGTTCTATTATTCAACAATGTTTCGGGACGGTGATACAAAAACAAAGCCCTATTTCATTATTGGATTAATGGCACAAAAGCATTTCAAACATTTTACTATCATTGCTAACTGTGAGAATATTTTGGATACGCGACAAACGAGATTTGAGAATATTGTGATACCACCCATCAGTAATCCAATATTCAGACAGATATATGCGCCACTCGATGGTAGAGTTTTTAATGTAGCGGTAAGGATAAATTTATGAAAATTTAGTATAGAGAGGTGATTTCAATTTGTGGCGGGCCAAATCATATTTTGATCTCGTATGTATATGTTCCGTAGAATTAAGTAGCAGTCAATAGCATTCAGCCGTTAAAGAAAGATTTTCCCAAAAGATTCTGTGTTAAGGTAGGGGCGTTAAACTATTCTATAAACACATTCAAACAAGGACTCATGAAATGTACAAAATCGTTTTCGGGCGCCGGTTTCTCATGTTGGCTATCCTGTTGGTTCGCTCACTTTATGATCAATAATTTTAATCCAGCTTAAACCGTATTCCTATATAACCTTCCCTGCCCATTGTAGGCCCCCAAACGGATGAAACATCAAAGTATGGGTCAAAGGGATTTTGCCAGCTTATAATAGGTTGCTTCTGCCTGAAGTCAAGAATATTTTCACAGCCTGCATATATTTCAAACTTTTTAAAGTTATAAGTAAATTGTGCATTTACCGTTGTGTATGGTTTTGAAACAGCAGGTCTTTGGTATTCCGGTGGATTACTGCTGGTATTTGGCAAATGCTGTTTGCCGTACCAGTGTATATTTGCATCAATATGCCACTTATTGGTAAGCGGCTCGTAAGAAAGAGCATTTAATATCATATCTGCGGGGATAAATGGCAACAACTGTTTTTGCTTTCCTTGCATTCGATATACATTAAGATAATTGTAGGATGAATTTAGCTCAAACCTTTTATAGAAATTCAAACTGATTTCAGCCTGAAATGCGTTACTGATGGATTTGCCGGTAAAATTAGAAATATAGACTTTAGTTGGATTAGTATTATAGTCCGGAAAAATTTGGTTATAAAATCGCGTTCTATAAAAATCTGCTGAGAACGTACCGTCAATATTAGTCAGTGAAAATCCTTGAGTAAAATTAATACCAAAATTTACTGCTCTTTCTGGTTTTAATGGTTCCATAAACACAATATCCCTTTGGCTTGCCAGCAGGCTTGGATTCTCACTGAAAACATTAGCTGTGCGCCATCCATAGCCGATTGAGCCACGGATGGAGGTTTCTTTTACAGGTGAATATCTTAAGAGTGTTCGGGGTGTAAAGATAAACCCAAACTGATTATGATGATCGAGCCTTGCCCCTGCTATCCAGGTGAATTTATCCTGACCAAAGTAAAGTGTATTTTCAGCGAATATACCAGGCACATATTCCAATTTTTCATAGTTACCTGCATAAGTATGGTTCAGCGGATTTTGAGTAAATGAAATATTTTCGTCCAGGTTAAAATAATGAAAACTGATGCCGGTTTTCAGGTTACTTTTTTCTTTATAATTCCATTCATATTGCAATCTGGTGTCTATAGTAGTTTGCAGGGCTTTATAGTTGGTTAAGCCAAACCATGAATTTTGATTTTGGTGAAAGGCAGAGGCATAAAGTACCATACGCTTACTTTCATCCCAACGATAAGCTGTCTTTGCCCATATTTCGGGCTGGGTATAGCTTATGTATTCGCCGTATGCAGTGCTTTTACCCTTATCTGTATTGACGTCATAATTGATTTGTCCACCTATTCTTTGTTCGTTTATAAGACGAATCCCGGACTCGAAAGAAAATCCAAAGTCCTGTTCATTTCCAAACTTTAATTTATTCATTACTTCATACCGGGTAAGCAGAGGTAAATCTAAAAATCCATCGTTATTCTTATCGAATCTGCTTGCAGGTTGCACCATATTGGCAGCTATTAGGTCGCCCCAACGATTTTTTTTATAAGAATAATAGCCATTAAACTGTTTTTCCAAAAATGTATTCATGTATCCGTTCAGGAATAGTTTATTGGCTTTATCTGGTTCCTTTGTTTCCACATCAATTTGTCCACTGATACTTTCATAGCCCTGCACAAGAGAATTTGCCCCTTTAGAAATATAAATATTATCTATTAGAGGACCAGGGATATCGCTGATGCCATAGGTATAACTTAATCCCTGTATCATGGGAAACCCGTCTAACAACACCTGGTTATAAACACCGCTTAACCCCAAAATACGCAACTCCTGTGCGTTGGTAACCACATTGGTTGTTGCCGTCTGCACGGATGCATTGGTATTAAAACATCCTGCCAGGTCACAACAAGCTCCCTTCTTTAATTCCGCGGAAGTAATCACTTCAGTTTTAATAGGATTGAGAAATGAAATATATTGACCTGGTACAACGCCTTTTACCACCACTTCGCCTAATTGGTTTACGGGAACCATTTTAATGTGAACGTATGTATCAGTAGTTAAAGTGATTGTATCTGATTGATAACTAATGAAGGAGACAACCAGCTTTTTTTTGCCTTCAGCAGGTATATTTATTTCAAATTCCCCCTGTTTATCTGTGGTTGCATGGATATCTGTATTCAGCCAATGTAGCAGCGCATCTGCCAATGGCTGATTTGTTTCGTTTACCACTTTTCCTTTCAATACTTGAGCTGATAGGGAAAAGGGAGCTAAAAATATGATAGCTATTATAAGATATAATTTCATTTGAAGTTATTATTTTACCACAACACAGCCAACCCCACAGCATCTGTGCTGTGGGGAAATGTGTTGCATGAAGTTTAAGAAGTTACTTTTTCTTTCTTACCTTAAAAGGCCTTTCGTCCGGATAATCGCAGCTTGGAGCGTCCTGTATGGCGGTTACTATTTGTCCATAGGTAATTTCCACAGGATTATATTTTACCTGAAAGGCTGTTGTAGCAGCCGCTTTTGAAGCAGCGTTACAATTAATGATGCCTTTCTCCTGCTTTACTCTTTTTGCAATAATTGGTAAATCACCACTGCATGTAATCCCTGAAACTTTTACGGTAATAATAGTATCCTTTCTGGGATTGTTTTGTGACTGAGCAATTGAAACATTTCCAAAAGCAGCGCTAAACAGGCATATCAATGCCGTCATCTTGAAATACGATTTCATCTTTAGAATTTTAATTAGTTAATAATAAACGGTAGCTTCCCTTATGATGACTACCTTCAAAAATTTGCCTTGGGCAAACAGTATTAACTAATTTTGGGCGGATGCCAGAAGTCAAAAGCAAATGGGGAATCCGCATGCACATTGAAGAGAAATTGTCTGGAGGATATATAGTAAATTAAACCTGTATTAAGAAGATTCTGCGGAATATTATATCCTATACAATTTCCGCAAGACTGAAAGGGATTGCAATTAGCACAGCCCTGGTCAGGATTTTTTTTGCCTTTCTCTCTTTTATCCTTCTTTCCTGAAACAGGAGTACAATGGTTGTCACAGGAACATATATCCTGTTGAGGCATAAAAACGCTTGCTATACCAGGCTCTACAGACAAAAAGAGAACAAATACTGCTAATATGTAAGTGAAAAAACGCATTTCGGAGTAAAGTTAATTATTTTTTTGCAGAATGGATTTCAAGTTAGCAGGATATTTGAGAATTTCCTTTAAATCTCGCTGGAGTTTCCTAATAGAAAACTTTTGTTATCGTTGCCTGATGTTTAACATTATTGTCCGCAAAACATTGCTGGACTATATCAGGATATACCCTGAAGCCGCTATTGTGTTGCAAGAGTGGTATTACGAAATATTGGAAGCGGAGTTTAAATACTTTAATGAACTAAAGAGGGTACATGGCAGTGCCAGTATAGTAGGCGATGACAGGGTGGTATTAAATATTATGGGAAATAAATACCGGTTAGTTGTGAGGTTTGTTTTTGAATTCAAAACCGTTCAGATCAAATGGCTTGGACCTCATTCCGAATACGATAAAATAAATGCTGCCTTTATAAAGTTTAAAAAGAGAAGATCATGAAGCTAAGGCCTATAAAATCAGAAAAAGATTATACTGCATATCTTAATTATACTGCATATCTTAACTGGGTGGATGCCCAATTTGATAAAAAAGTAAAACCGGGCAGCCCCTAAGGGGAAGCATGGCAAATTGCTTTATTGCTGATCAGGGATTACGAGAATCCGCATTATCCTATCCCTTCTCCCGACCAGATTGAGAACTTAAAGTTAAAAATGAAGGAGAAAGGGCAGAGAAACAAAGACTTGGTTGGCAAGATAGGCAGTAAGGGGTATGTTTCCGCCATTCTGAATAAAAAGAAACCCATAACGCTGGAGCTGGCAAAGCGATTTCACAAAGAATTTGGCGTAGCTGCTGAAACGCTGCTATCTTAAATGATATCCTGATCTCTGCCACTGAGCTTTCTCCTCGCATTGCTACATGGTTTCAGTATCAGTGTTTTAGATTTCACGAATAAAAAAGTTTTTTTCTTTTGAATTTAGTACTTTTGTCATACTTTTTTAAGACATGAGAAAATATTTAATCGGGGGTGTACTGCATATTGTGGGAATTTGCTTTTCAATTTCTGCATCAGAATTGAATGCCTTTGGCTTCCATAATACTTTCTTTGATCAGTACGATACCTATGTGCAAAGTGATGATATTGATTTACAGGTTGATACTAAGATTGAGAAAGAAAGGGAAAATAGCAAATCCGGCTGTATATATCATATTTTATTTACTGATTGTCCTGTTTCTCAGCAATGGGTCAACGAAATATTTTATTATTCTTTCACAGGGAAATATGCTGCCCAAACCTATACTACCAAAATTTTTCTCATGAATTCTGTCTGGCTTATTTGATTTTCGTCTATCTCCATATCTCAGGTAAGTATTTAAATACGCTTCTGTTTATATCTTAAAGAGATAAAAATGGGAAGCCTTGCCTATCTTCTATTATATTCTAACCATTATTAACGATATTCTTGCTAACACAACTGTTGTGAAGGGAATGTATAAAACGTTTCCCAAGTGAAGTGTAATAGTAGGATATCTAATAAAGAGTAAATAATGAAACCATTTTCAGGAATTATTTCTTCATTTAAGCAACGGGCGAATCACCTTAAAAAGGAAAGCTATGCCCTGCACTTTGCATATAAAGATCCGCGTACGCCATGGCAGGCAAAGGCAATGATCATCATTACGTTATGCTACTTGCTAAGCCCGATAGACTTTATACCTGATTTTATTCCGGTAGTAGGTTATCTGGATGATTTGATAATAGTTCCTTTATTAATTACTCTTTCCATAAAAATGATTCCTGATGAAGTGATGAAATCAAGTAGGATCAAGGCTGCTGAGCTGACCATTTCACTAAAGAAAAAGTGGTGGATGGCGGTTATTTTCGTCATTATCTGGATAGCCATCATATTATTTTTATTAAACACTTTTTGGTTCAATAAAAAATCTTCTATCAATTCATAAGAAAAAAGCGATTAATAAAGTTATTTTTCTTCTAAAATTATTATAAAAATGATTAATAAGTTAATAGGCTTCTCAATCAGAAATAAAGCTATAATTGGGCTTTTCATCCTTGCTTTAATAGGCTGGGGTGTATACTCCCTAAAGTCATTGCCTATGGATGCCTTACCGGATATCACCAATAATCAGGTTCAGATACATGCAATTGCCCCCGCCCTGGCAGCACAGGATGTAGAACAAATTATTACTACTCCTTTGGAAATTGCCATGGCAAATATTCCCGGCCTTATTGAAGTAAGATCTATTTCACGTTTTGGTCTTTCTGTGATCACACTTGTTTTTAAAGACAACCTTGATATTTACCGCGCGAGGGAGCAGGTATTTCAGAGAATCCAGGAAGCACAGGATCAGATTCCTCCCGGTATAGCCACTATTGGTATGGCTCCTATATCTACCGGATTGGGAGAAATTTATCAATATACCCTTCAGCTTGCACCTGGATATGAAAAGAAATATTCACTGACTGACTTGAGAACGATGCAGGACTGGATCATTGCACGCAATCTTGAGGGCACTCCCGGCGTAGCAGAGATTAACAGTTTTGGGGGCTATATTAAACAGTATGAAGTAGCGATAAACCCCGAAAAACTCCGCAGTCTGAATGTAACGCTAAAAGATATTTTTAATGCCTTGCAGCAGAATAACCAAAATACAGGCGGCGCTTATATTGAGAAAGAAGAGAACGCCTATTTTATAAGGGGAGTCGGGTTAGTTAAAACATTAGAAGATATAGGAAACATTGTCGTTAAAAACAATAATGGTATCCCGATACTCATCCGGGATGTGGCGAATGTACGATTTGGACATGCCGTAAGATATGGCGCACTTACTCAAAGTGGGCGTGGAGAAGCGGTTGGCGGTATTGTAATGATGCTCCGGGGAGAGAATTCCATGCAGGTGATAAAAAATGTGAAAGAAAAAATTGCCGTCATTCAAAAATCTCTTCCTAAAGGCGTAGAAATAAAGCCATTTCTCGACCGGAGTGATCTTATTGACAGAGCAGTATCCACTATTAGCCATAATCTTATTGAAGGCGGATTGATTGTGATATTTATATTAATCCTTTTTTTAGGGAATTGGAGAGCCGGAGTAGTAGTTGCATCGGTAATTCCATTATCTCTGCTGTTTGCAATCAGCATGATGAAGTTGTTTGGTGTATCAGGCAATCTAATGAGCCTGGGCGCTATTGATTTTGGCTTAGTAGTGGATGGTGCAGTAATTATTGTGGAAAGTGCAGTATATAATATCCACCATAATATAAAACTACCAGGATTCAGTAAGTTGAATCAGTCTCAAATGGACCATGAAGTGCTTGTGAGCGCTAAGCAGATGATGAATTCTGCTTCATTCGGGCAAATTATAATTCTGATGGTATATATCCCTATTCTTACTTTAACAGGTGTGGAAGGTAAGATGTTCCGGCCAATGGCCGAAACGGTAGGTTTTGCTATCATGGGTGCATTAGTGCTTTGTTTAACCTATGTTCCGATGATGTCTGCTTTATTATTAAGTAAAAGAACCGCTGGTGACAAAAGGACCATAGCAGATAAGATAATGGATTTTTTATATCGTTTGTACAAACCCATTATTCATTTTGCCTTAAGGAAAAAAGCGATCATCATTATTTCATCCGTTCTCTTGTTAGTTATTACTTTTCTCGCCTTCAGTAAGATGGGAGGTGAATTTATTCCCACTTTACAGGAAGGAAGCTTTTCGGTGGAAATGAGGCTTACTCCCGGGAGTTCCTTGTCACAAACTATCAAAACAACTAACAGAGTAGAAGAAATTCTGAAAAAGAATTTTCCCGAGGTAACAAAAGTAGTCAGCAGAATAGGAGTTAATAGTATTCCTACAGACCCCGATCCTATGGAAACAGCCATGATAACTATCATACTAAAGGACAAAAGTAAATGGGTTACAGCAAATAATAGCACGGAGCTGGCCGATAAAATGAAAGAGGCATTATCTGTAATTCCGGGCGTTAATTACGAATTTTCACAACCTATTCAGTTAAGAGAAAATGAATTGATGTCCGGAATAAAGCAGGATGTGGCGGTAAAAATATATGGAGAGGACTTGGATGAACTAACACTATTGGGAAATCAGGCCGCTAACATTATTTCTACGGTAAAAGGTGCGCAAGATGTATTAGTGGAAAAAACCAATGGTCTTCCTGAAATCACAGTGGACTATAACCGCAGTAAAATTGCACAATTCGGCTTAACAATCGCGGATGTAAATAACGTTTTGGAAAGTGCATTTGCAGGGGCTAAAGCAGGCGTAGTATATGAAGGTGACCGGCGCTTTGACCTGGTGGTCCGCTTAGATAAAGAGCATAGAGAAGATATAAGTAACGTGCAAAATTTATTTATTTCTTTACCCAACGGTAACCAGGTACCTTTAAGTGAAGTAGCCAGCGTAAAGTACAAGGAAGGCCCCTCGCAAATCTCAAGAGACAATACAAAACGCAGGATTGCAATAGGCTTAAATATTCGTAACCGTGATGTACAAAGTGTTGTAAATGATATACAAAAACAGTTGGACGCAAAATTGAAATTACCCCCCGGATATTATATCACTTACGGTGGCCAGTTTCAGAACCTAATAGATGCTAAACATCATTTAATGATCGTAGTACCTATAACACTGGCTCTTATTTTAGTATTACTGTTTTTTACCTTCGGTTCGATAACAGAAGCACTATTGATTTTTACAGCTATTCCTTTTGCGGCGGTAGGTGGTGTCTTTGCTTTATTACTCAGGGGAATGCCATTCAGCATATCGGCAGGCGTAGGTTTTATTGCCTTGTTTGGGGTCGCCGTTTTAAATGGGGTTGTCTTAATCAGCTATTTCAACCAATTAAATAAAGAAGGTATAAAAAATGTAACTAAACGCGTTCTTAAAGGAACCCATTTACGGTTAAGACCTGTTATCATTACCGCCTCGGTAGCTTCTGTTGGTTTTTTACCAATGGCGCTTTCAACTTCCGCTGGCGCAGAAGTCCAACGCCCCCTGGCTACCGTGGTAATAGGCGGGTTAATTACCTCAACAATCCTTACCTTAATTGTATTGCCAGTACTTTACAGCATTTTTACAGGAGGATTTAAGGTAAAGAAAATAAACAAAATGAAGGGAGCTGCTATTTCAATATTACTGCTATTATGTTCGGTTATACCTGTTTCGAGCCGAGGACAGGATGCAATAACGGGAAAATCCGGACAACAGCCGTTAAAGCTTTCTGTTAATGAAGCAGTAGAAATTGCACTAAAAAACAATCCGGGTATTAAAAGTGCAAGTTATTCCGTTCAGCAACAGGAAGCGTTAAAGAAAACAGCGGTTAATATAGATAAGACCGGGTTTGTTTATACGTTCGATAATACTACGCCTCATGGCAACAGTTATGTAGGCATTCAACAAACGTTCAGCTTTCCTACCGTGTACGCTCGGCAAACTAAGCTGCAAAACCAGGAGACGCTGCTGAGCAGGCAATCCTTAGCTGTTTCCAGTGCCGGCCTGGTAAGGAATGTAAGGTCGGCCTATTATCAAATGGCATACGGGATCGCCCGTTTGCATTTGTTAGTTTACGAGGACAGCGTTTATGCTGATTTTTCCAAAGCTGCCGGAGTGAGGTATAAAAGCGGGGAAACCAATTACCTGGAAAGTGTTGCGGCTGATGCCAAATACCAAGAGGTACTGCTATTAAAAAAGCAGGCGCAAGCGGATATGGAGATCTATGAACAGGAATTACAGAGATGGCTGAATACCCGACAACCTGTTCAGATATCCGCTTCTTTGGAAAAGCTAAAGTATTCAATGAATACAGATTCTTCCATTATTACTCAAAACCCAGCGCTCAAATACTATCATCAGAATATAAATGTCGCACGTTCTCAGGTGTCCCTGGAGAGAACCGGGCTGCTTCCTGATTTTACGATAGGATATAACAAGCAGAAAGTAGATGGAGTTAATGGTTATTACGGCTACCAGGCGGGGGTTAATATTCCACTCTGGTTCAGGCCGCAGCAAGGCAGGATCCAGGCCGCCAATATCGGTGTAAGAATAGCGGAAGCTGATTATGATAATTTCCGCGAGAATATTATCACCACTTATAGCCAGCAGGTAGAGGAATATCAAAAATGGCTGGAACAACTCAATTATTATGAAAGCACAGGGCTGCGCCAGTCGGATGAGATCTTACATACCGCGGAACAGAATTATAAATTCGGCAATATCAGCTATGTAGAATATATCCAGGACGTTAGCCAGGCATTCAATATCCGCCTGCAGTATATAGATGCGCTGAATCAGTATAATCAAAGTATCATCAATATCAATTACCTGTTAGGCAGGTAATACAATGTTTATAAAAAATAAAAATAGAACAATGAAAAAGTCAATTATAAAATCATCAGTGGTACTGATGTTAATAGCGTTGGGGATATATTCCTGTCAGTCACAAAATGGGAACAAAGGGGGCAAAGAGCAGGCTAATGAAACAGCAGCAAAGCAAAATGCAGGTATCAAGACAGGTGAAGTGGATCTTTCGCAAAAGCAATTTGATGCTATGGGGATCCAATTAGGCAACGTGGAGCAAAGGAACCTATCTGATATTGTAAAAACAAACGGATTTATTATCCTTCCCCCACAGCTAAAAGCAGATGTTTCCACCTTTATGGGTGGAGTCGTAAAGTCAGTAAATGTTATTGCCGGCGACCAGGTAAAAAAAGGCCAGGTGCTCGCCATGCTGGAATCGCCGGACTATATACAGTTGCAGGAAGATTACCTGAAAGCCAAAAGCAATTTGTCGTTTCTGGAAAAAGACTATGCCCGTCAAAAAGAAATGCTGAGCGCCAATGCCACTTCCCAAAAAATGTATCAGCAAACAACGGATAATTACAACTCCACAAAGGCAACGGTATTATCATTACAAAACAAACTCAAACTTTTAGGTATTTCAATTAATGACCTTGAAAACGGACAGATGGTTTCCGCAATACCTGTTCTTTCTCCGCTTAATGGTTATGTGCAAAAGGTAAACATCAATGTTGGAAAGTTTGTAGACCCGGCGCTGCAGATGTTTGAAATCATCAATAATAGCGAGCTTCTTATAGATCTGCAGGTGTACCAGCAGGATATTGGGAAAGTTAAGCCGGGTCAAAAAGTATATTTCAGCTTACCGGATCAAAATTCAGCGCAAAGCGAAGCGACGGTCTTTGCGATTGATAGGGGGTTTGATAATGCAACCAAAGCAATTACCGTTCATGCAAAAGTACTGCGGAACGGACGGACAGACCTATTCCCCGGAATATATGTTCAGGCATATATAGAAGTGGGCAACAAACGGGCTAATGCAGTTCCCAGTGATGCAATTTACAAAGACGGAGAAACAGAAAACGTTTTTCTCTTATCACAGATTAAAATAGAAGGGGGCAGTAAAAATTATATTTTTCTACCGGTGGAAGTTAAGGCAGGCGTTTCTGATGAAGGGTATACCGCTGTCAGTTTCCTGGATAGTATTCCACCGAATGCTAAATTAGTAACAAAAGGCACATATTATATTGTCTCGGAAAAAAATAAAGGGGAGAGCATAGAACAGGATTAAACTGAAAAGACTATTTTACAGTTTAATTAAATTTTATCCTGGGTTATAATATCTCCGTTTCAGCCAGAACGCCAGGTTCACTAAAGCGATTAAAGCGGGTACTTCCACCAGGGGCCCTATGACACCGGCAAATGCTTCACCTGAGTTAATACCAAACACGCCAATGGCTACGGCAATTGCCAGCTCAAAATTGTTGCCTGCCGCTGTAAAAGCAATGGAAGCATTTTGTGAATAGTCAGCACCTAATTTCTTGCCGGTAAAGAAGCTGACGAGAAACATAATAGCAAAATAGATTACGAGAGGTATGGCTATGCGGAATACATCAAAAGGAATCTGTACTATCATTTTACCCTTCAAACTGAACATAACTACAATTGTGAAAAGCAATGCGATTAAGGTGATAGGGGAAATAAATGGTACAAATTTTTCGAGATACCATTGTTCTCCTTTGGACTTTTTCAGCGCATATCGGCTAATGATACCAGCGGCGAACGGGATGCCTAAATAAATGGCCACGGTTTGTGCAATTGCCCCTATAGTAATAGGTACATCCGAACCTTTGAAGCCAAACAAAGGTGGAAGCACTGTGATAAATATATACGCATATAAACTATAAAGTAGTACCTGAAAGATGCTGTTCAGCGCTACAAGTCCGGCAGCATATTCGCGGTTGCCTTCTGCCAGTTCGTTCCATACAATCACCATAGCAATACACCTACCAAGACCGATTAGTATTAATCCGGTCATATAGGGAGGGTAGCCATGCAAAAAGATCATAGCCAGCCGAAACATTAAAACCGGACCGATAACCCAATTTAGCAACAAAGAAGCGCCAAGTACCTTAGTATTTTGAAAGACTTTACCAATCTTTTCATACTGTACTTTGGCGAGTGGCGGGTACATCATCAAAATCAGGCCAATTGCCAATGGAAGATTGGTGGTGCCCGAAGAAAACGAATTGATGAACTCAGAAGATGAAGGCACAAAATAACCAATAGATACACCGCAAATCATGGCGAGAAATATCCAAAGCGTTAGATACCTGTCGAGGAAACTCAGTTTTTTTCTTTCATGTGCAGGAGTACAATTAGTAAACGACATTCTTAGGGGATTAGGAATAAAGAATTAATTACAACAATCAGGGCCACAACAAGCTGTGATTCTTTGGGCTTTTCTGCATATAGAGTGATGCTTTTGATGCTGCTGTTCCCGTTCTTGAATTGTTTAATTTCTTCTGTTGACAGGTAATTCGACAGAATATCTTCCGGAATCTGAATCGGCTTCTCTTTTTGAAGGGTAATATTGCTAAACCCGTTTTTGGAAATAAGGGCTAAATAGTCCTGTTTCTGGATGGCTCCCGCAACGCAGCCGGCATACATTTCGGCGGCTTGCTGTAATGCAGGTGGCAATTCTCCTTCCAACACAATATCGGAAATGCTAAAATGACCACCCGGTTTTAAAACCCGGTAGATTTCTTTAAACACGCCGTCTTTATTCGGCACGAGATTTAAAACGCAATTGCTGACAATTACATCCGCAACATTTGCCGTAACAGGTATTTCCTGGATATCGCCTTGGCGAAATTCCACATTATTATAGCTCAGCTTATCAACGTTGGCTCTTGCTTTATCTACCATTGCGGGTGTAATCTATACCGATCACTTTACCTGTTTCTCCAGTTTCCTTGCGGGCAATAAAACAATCATTACCTGCACCTGACCCCGAATCTATAACCGTATCTCCTGTGCTAAAGGCATTACGCAACAGGCCGGCGGATATCAGTGGAAACTGGGGCATCATACGGCAAAATTGCCTCCTTTAAAAAAAGAGATTGAATCAAAAGCATCATCATAAACAAGAATTCCTACGCTATTGCGATTGAAGTCAGTACGACAAGGAGTTTTTTAAATGTTATTTTTTTATTATTACTGAGAAAATGTTCTATATTTGAACTTTCAAAGGGTTTAACACAATAACCCCTGCTGTTTTCGGTGGGGGTTACTGATTTACTGAAAGCAACACTCAGGCCTGTTGATTGCATATACTACCTAAGGCGGGGTGTATCTTTTCCAGAAAACATTCCGGTAGGCTATAGCAGTTAGCAAACTTTGTTTTGTCAGTGATGTTGTCGAATAACTCCATTTTACGTTATTTAAAATTACGCCCTTCAGGAAATATTTCACCCTGAATAATTTTTTCAGATACTCCTTTTTGCATGTTTTTATTTTTCTGTCCGGAATCTTTTGTTGTATTCAACTGATTTAAGAGCGCCGAGAGGTCAAAAAGCTGTTCTGCAATGATGTGTATTACCTCTCCTTCTTTTTGCAGTTTACCGGCAACCATCAACAATCGGGCGCTGAGGATCTCCTTGCGGTAAAAGTCAAACTTGTTTTTAAACACAACAAGATTGCTGGTGCCGGTTTCATCCTCTAAAGTAATAAAGCAGACATTCTTAGCTGTCCCGGGTCTTTGCCGGACAAGCACCAACCCTGCCACCTGGACAAATGTTCCGTCAGGCCATAGTGCCAACTCTTTCGTGGTAAGTATATTACGTTTAAATAACTGATCCCGTACGAAACTGACGGGATGTGCTTTTAATGATAATGACAGGCTACTATAGTCCTGCAAGACATGTTCAGCGAGCGACATTTCAGGCAGGGTGGCTTCATTTTTATTTGTGGTTACGGTTCCTTTAAATAACCCGATAGGGATGTCATTTAAGGCTGCGGCTTCCCAAAGCGCCTGCCTGCGGTCAAGCCCTATGGAACGGAAAGCATCGGCGTCTGCCAGTTTTTCAATCGCCGCCTGGGAGAGTCTGGCTTCTTTCAACTCCTGTATGGCAGTAAACTGTTCTTTACGTGCGGCAAGCAGTAACTTGATATCTTCTTCGGAAAGCCCTTTAGCCTGCCTGAATCCTAAACGGATTGCACAATATCTTCCGGATTTTTCTTCCAGTGTATGGTCCCAATCGGAGAAATTAATATCTACCGGTCTTACTTCAACACCATGTTTGCGGACGTCCATAATGATCTGTGCCGGTTGGTAAAAGCCCATAGGCATGCTGTTAAGCAAGGCTGTCGCGAAAACATCGGGATAATAGTATTTCATCCAGCAGGAAATGTAAACCAGCAAAGCAAAGCTGGCGGCATGGCTTTCAGGAAAGCCATAAGAGCCAAAGCCTTCCAGTTGCCGGAATACCCGTCTCGCAAATTCTTCCTGGTATCCTTTTTTTACCATACCCGAAATCAACTTCTTTTCCCAATCGCTGACCTTACCTTTGGCTTTAAAGGTGGCCATGCTGCGTCGCAATCCATCTGCTTCATTGGGAGTGAAGCCTGCAGCCACAATAGCTATCTCCATAGCCTGTTCCTGGAACAACGGAACTCCTAAAGTCCTGCCCAGGATATCTTCCAGCTCTTTAGAGGGATAAACGACCGGTTCCTGCCCGTTGCGCCGCCTCAGGTACGGATGTACCATATCGCCCTGGATCGGGCCGGGACGTACAATGGCCACTTCGATGACCAGATCATAAAAACAGGTAGGTTTAAGCCGTGGAAGCATGGACATCTGCGCCCTGCTCTCTATCTGGAATACCCCGATAGTATCGGCATGCGAAACCATCTCATATACCTTTGAGTCATCATCCTGCGGAATATTGGATAGGGTCCATTCCAGCCCGTAATGTTGTTTCGCCAGGTCAAACGCTTTACGGATACAGGTCAGCATACCCAGTGCCAGCACATCTACTTTCATAAAGCCCAGCGCTTCGATATCGTCTTTATTCCATTCTATATTGGTACGGTTTTCCATACGGGCGTTCAGGATAGGACATAGATCAGAAAGCTTGCCCTGCGTGATGACAAAACCACCGGTATGCTGCCCCAATTGACGGGGGAAGCCTGCATATTGTTCCGTCAGCTCCAACACTTTTTTAAGGTGCGGATCATTGGCATCAAAGCCTTGTGAAGACTGTTTTTTCCCTTTATGCCAGCCTTCGGTGAATTCCCATAGAGATTTGGATAGGCGGTTAATGGCATCCACCGATAACCCCATGGCCTTTCCGATATCCCGTATCGCGCCTTTGTGATGCACTTGCGTTACGGTAGCCACGATACCGGCCCGGTCCCGCCCGTACTTATTGTATATATACTGCATCACTTCTTCGCGCCTTTCATGCTCAAAGTCCACATCAATATCTGGAGGTTCATCTCTTGCATCGGACATGAAGCGGGCAAAGAGTAATTTGAATTTGGAAGGATTTACCGAAGTAATGCCGAGGCAATAACATACCACGGAGTTCGCCGCAGATCCGCGCCCCTGGCAAAGGATGCCCTTGCTCCGGGCAAAGCATACATAATCATGAACAGTCAGAAAATAGGAGGCATAATTCTTCCGCCGGATAAAATCCAATTCATAACCAATCGTGTCCCGGATGTTTTGCGGAATTTTCTCACCAAACTTTTCTTCGGCGCCCTGCCAGGCAAAATGTTCAAGTTCTTCCTGGGGTGTCCGGCCTCCTGTAGTCAGTTCTTCCGGATACACATATTGCAATTCGTCAAGCGAAAATTTACAGGCTTTCGCTATAAGAAGCGCATTGCTGATGGCTTCAGGATATTGCCGGAAAAGCCGGTGCATTTCTTCGACGGGTTTCATATACCGTTCGGCATTCTGCACCAGGCGGTAGCCTGCAGTATAGATGGTGCATTTTTCCCGTATGCAGGTCAGTGCATCCTGTAATTGCCTGCGTTCCGGGCTGTGATAATACACATCGTTGCAGGCCACCATCGGAGCAGTGAACTTTACAGACAGTTGGTGGATACGGAATAATATTTTGCTATCTAAGCCGGTATAGGAGCGCGTTGCAGCAATATACAGGCTGTCGCCGAAACACTCTTTATACTTTTGAACAGACAGATAAAAGTCCGGTTCAAAATCAAACTCCTGATTTAAAGTTGCCGGTGGCACAAGGATAAACAGCATGTCCTTTTTATACCGGGGCACATCTGCCAGATATAAAAGGCATTGTCCTTTTCCCGTGCGCAGATTGCCTTCCGTCAGTAATGCGGAAAGACCGGAATAAGCCGCTTTAGTGGTGGGATAAGCCAATAAGGATGGTCCGTCCTGTAAGTCGAGGCGGCAGGCGGGGATAAACTGTAGTCCTTTCTGTTTTGCCGCTACATGCGCCCGAACGATGCCCGCCAATGTATTACGATCAGTAACGGCAATCGCTTTATAACCCAGCTTTGCGGCATATTCGGCCAATTCTTCCGGGTGAGAGCCGCCACGAAGGAATGAAAAATTGGATGTTATATTTAGTTCAGCGTATTCCATTACTCCTCCTTTTTCACGCAAAAAATCCGTGTAAATACCAACCCGACTGTTTATCGTCAAAATACCCGGAACGAAACAACCAATATCTTGCCCCGCTTTCATCTTCCACCCGGTAATAGTCCCTGTGTAAGCCGTCCTCCAGCCACCATTCCCGTTCGATACGTTCCGGCCCGTCTGCTTTTATTATTCTGTATAGCTTCCCATTGTGACGGAATAATAGCGGTGGGTAATCCGGAAGGGGGACGGATACCGTTATTTTTTCCGGCCGTGACAGGAGATAGACCGGCCGTAACTTGTCTGTCCGCCATTGCGTCGAAGGCTTCTCCTGCAAGCCTGTGGCCTCCTTATAGGAATGCTCCGGCCAGTAATGCTCTTCCGGTAAATAGCGATGTATTTTGTCGGAACCTATTTTACCGGCTATCTTGTCCATGAGTTCAGCCACTGCTTCCTCATCTACCCCGGCCGTATGCCATAAGCTTTCCTGGGTAGCCGTCAGATTTTCCGTAACCGTCGCTTCCAGCAGGAACAGTTCGATGCCCAATGCAGGGCGTATGGTACGAATCTTCAGCTCAAATAATTTAAAAAGGTGAGTTTCATTCCGGGATGCCCGCCCGGTACGGATACTTACCCGTTGTATCTCATTATCCACCCGGTAGCAGGTGAGTATGGCGGTGCGTAATCCTTTACTCTCCTTATAAAGCCGCAGGCATAGGTTACTGAGGAGTTCACGAATGGCGATTTCAATTCCTCCGGCAGTGCGTATAGGTTCTAAACAAGGCAATCTTTCTTCATAAGGAGGAACAGGCCGGATTGTTTGTATAGGCTCCTGAACATTTCCGAGCGCCTGATCTATGCGGGTAAGGATATCCTGTCCGAATCGTCCGCGTAATGTCTGGCGGGGCATATCTATAAAGCTTCCGATAGTGTATAAACCCAGTTTATGAAGCCGCTCTATCAGAGATTGTTCCAGCCGGAGTGCTGCAGGCGGCAGACTACTTAATGCTTCTTTTTGTTTGCCGGACTCAACTATCGGCGTTATGGTTCCATAACGGGCAACAGCCCATGCAGCGCCGATCGTATCCGCTATCGCAGCCCTGGCGTCATAACCCATACCTCGTAGTTTCAGTACGAGGTCTTTCAGGTATGCCCGTTCGCCGCCCCACAAATGAGGACAGCCGGTGATGTCTAAGAGCAGTCCATCCGGCGGGTCCAACGCTACATCGGGTGTGAAGCGCAGGCACCATTCGGAAAGCATATCAAGCAGTTCCTGCTCCATGCCCTCTTTCGCATCCACCACGGTCAGAGAAGGATGAATAGCCCTGGCATCTGCTACCACCATACCGGAATGGATGCCATCCGCTTGCGCCAGGGCATTGACAGCCCGGATCACCATTCGTCCCCGTTCAGGTGCAGCCATTACAAAAGATTGGTTGCGCAATGCAACCTGTTGTATCGCGTACCCGTCGGTGAACAGGTGGCGGAACCAGATGGACAAATAACGATTCATGCGGCGCCGGTTTGAAGGGCGGGTAATGCCGTCTTTTGAACAGCGTTGCCTGTCACATGAAAAGTATTTCCTGACCATTCTAATTGCCAGCAACCCGGCAGGCCGCTGCGGATCTTTAATAATTCCACCTGCCAACGGGGAAAACCAGTACCCGGCAGCCCGTCTTTCGTCAGGCTGTTTAGAGGCTCTATCTGCCAACGTGCTACACAGGCGTTCGGATGTATGCTGCGTGGATAAAGCCGGTGGATGTGGATAAAGCCGGTTACCCTGCTGTTCTCTACTGCAAGCTGCAGGCGCCTGGATTGAGTAAAATCCAGCTCTTTTATTTCCCCAACTACCGCACCTATGGCTTTGCACTTCAGGGCTTCTTCTATGACCCATAGCGCTTCTTTTTCACTTCCTGCATCAATGAATATTACCCGGTCGGGATCTATGCCAAATACTTTTAA